>DYSO01000206.1 GCA_020718225.1 Draconibacterium orientale
TTATACACAATGTTTTGACGGCTTTTGTTCATAACTTCGTCGCGGATTTAAGGAATAAAGAAAAACGAATAGTATGTTAAAATTTAAACAGTCTCTAAATTTATTTATATTTGCTGTAAATACCTAACCCATGTGTGGAATTGTTGCCTATATTGGCCCCAGAGATGCTTACCCCATCCTCATTAAAGGGCTGCACCGGCTGGAATACCGGGGATATGACAGCGCAGGAATTTGCCTGTTAAACGGCGATATGCGTGTGTTCAAATGTAAAGGAAAAGTTTCCGACCTGGAAGAACATGTTAAAAATGAAGATGTTTCAGGAACCATCGGAATGGCCCATACCCGTTGGGCAACCCACGGGGAACCCAACCAGATCAACGCCCACCCGCATTTTTCTCAAAACAAGACCATTGCCATTATCCACAACGGGATCATCGAAAATTATTCGGTCCTTCGCAGTGAGTTGAAAAACCGCGGATACCAGTTTGCAAGCGAAACGGATACGGAAGTATTAGGATACCTGATCGAGGATATCATGATCAACGAAAAAGTATCGGTCGAAGATGCGGTCAGGATTGCCCTGAACCAGATCATCGGAGCCTATGCCATCGTAATCCTGGCCAAAGAATTTCCCGATAAAATTATTGCAGCCCGAAAAGGCAGCCCAATGGTTATCGGCATCGGCGAAGGAGAATATTTTGTTGCTTCCGATGCCACTCCCCTGATTGAATATACCGATCATGTGGTTTATCTGAATGATGAAGAAATCGCCATCATCGAACGGGGTAAGGATCTGAAAATAAAAACCATTAAAAATAAAAACCAGACCCCCTATATCCAAAAACTCGAACTCAACCTCAATGAAATTGAAAAAGGCGGGTTTTCTCATTTTATGCTTAAGGAAATCTTTGAACAACCCCGCTCCGTCCGTGATTCGATGCGTGGCCGTCTACACGTGGAACAAGGCCTTGTTACCCTGGGTGGAATTCAAAACTATGAACAGAAGTTAATCAATGCCAAAAGGATCATCATCACCGCTTGCGGTACCTCATGGCACGCCGGATTGGTTGGGGAATACCTCATCGAAGACCTGGCCAGAATTCCGGTTGAGGTGGAATATTCCTCCGAATTCCGATACCGGAACCCGGTATTATCAGAAGAAGATATTATCATCGCCATTTCCCAATCGGGCGAAACAGCCGACACCCTTGCTGCCATTGAACTGGCCAAATCCAAAGGCGCCACTGTTCTGGGCATCTGCAATGTGGTCGGCTCCTCCATTGCCCGTGCAACAGATGCCGGAGTATATACCCATGCCGGCCCGGAAATCGGAGTCGCGTCCACCAAAGCCTTTACCGCACAGGTAGCCGTTCTTACCTTGTTGAGTTTGTTCCTGGCACAAAAAAAAGGAACCCTCTCAAAAACCCGGTTTCAATCAATATTAATGGCATTGCATTCTATCCCCGAAAAAATCGAACGCATCCTGTTGTTAGATGAAAAAATCCACGATATCGCCACCATTTATAAAGATGTAACAAATTCCCTATACCTGGGCCGCGGATATAATTTCCCTGTTGCACTGGAAGGAGCACTCAAACTGAAAGAAATATCCTACATCCATGCCGAAGGGTATCCGGCTGCTGAGATGAAACACGGGCCGATTGCCCTGATCGACCAATTTATGCCGGTAGTCTTTATTGCCCCCCGCCGTGGCATATATGAAAAAGTCATTACCAACATCGAAGAGGTAAAGGCACGTAAAGGCAAAATTATTGCCATCGTCACCGAAGGCGACGAAACGGTCAGGAAACTGGCCGACCATTCCATCGAAATTCCAGATACCGAAGAGATGCTTATTCCCCTGCTCGCTACCGTTCCGCTTCAACTGCTCTCCTACCATATTGCCGTAATGCGTGGCTGTAATGTGGATCAGCCCCGGAACCTGGCGAAATCAGTTACCGTGGAGTAAGTTTCAACGGGGAACCCTTTACAGTATATGAGGTTAAATACGTTTCACCGTGATGGTCGATACTGTACCCATATTTAAAGTTTACATTTCCAGTACCATCAAAATTCCCGGAGAAAAAATGATTGGGATTGTCATTTACAAATTCCGGATAGGTCATGACACCATTCTCGTCAATAGTAGGATGAATTTCCTGATATGGAAAGAAAAGTACTGTCCAATGTTTTGACCAATCATCATAACTTATAGAACCATCGTACAGAATTGTCGTGTCAGGGGAACCCGTGTTGTGGTATATCGTGGTAAAAGAATAATTTCCGGGATATTCAACCTTTGGGACTGAATTTTTTTGTGAGTTGTCTTTCTTACATCCAAATATTATCAACTATTGTATCCATGCTCAGGAAACCCTCACATGGCGAGTTTCGGGAAAGCGCCGGCAATTCCGGAAAGGATAAACTGAACGCCGATGGCCAGGGTTATAAGCCCGAAAATCTTGGTCAACACGTCCATCCCGGTCTGTCCCAGCAATCCAACCAACTTCGGAGCATAGCGGAAAGAAAAATAGATAATCAGGGTCATGGTGATGATGGCAAGGAAAAGCTTCAACCCGATGAAATGGAAATGCTGTATGTCCTGGGAAAAAAGAATGATGGTCGACATCGTCCCGGCTCCCGTTGTTAAAGGAATGGCTATGGGGACAATGGCCGTGGATATCTTTTTTGAAAGGGTCATCTCCTCCGCAGCATCTATCGATTTCTTTACGGCATCCATCATGGAAAAACCGGTCCCTAACAACAACAGCCCGCCTGCAATTCGAAAAGCATCAACACTGATGTCGAAAAAGGAGAGAACCCCCATACCGGTCACCATAGAAACGACCATCGTGATAAAGGAAGCAATCGTAGCCACAAAACATAGTTTATGCTGATCCTTGACGGTAAGTCCATCAATCAACTTCAGATATAAAGGGATCGCAGGGATGTTATTTGCCACCGCAAAGAGTCCCAGCAGATAATGTTGGAATGATAAATCCTGCATATGCATGGTTTTTTAATTATGATATCAAGATGGTAAAAAAATAGTCGTTTTATCGGGGATCAATTTTATTCTCGTCCGGGATACTGCTTACAGAATACAAGGATGAAAGTTTTCGGATTAACCTGGCCTCATTCATGAAATCTGTATTCTCAATGATTCTGTTTGCTCTTGACCAGTTTGAACCTTTGGGGGTGAAAAGGGAAAAACAATCGTTTAAAAGCCCGTCCGTCCCCCAATTTATCAACTCCTGCCCAATACATGTTAACCCATATTTATCACAAAAACCACTGAACAGTTCTGCCGTCATACTGCTTGCACGCCAATGTTTTGGACTTAAAAAAATCTTATTTACGATAGATTCCCGCATCGTTCCTTGAATTTTCTCTATCTCCGAAAAAATTTGCTGATACCTGCCTATATTTGAGTGGTGGATAAAACCAACTCCATCCCTTTTTAGCTTCCTCGAAAGTTGCCTAATATAGGCTTCAATGACATCGGCTTCGGCATGAACAAGAGAATCATAGCTAAAAACAAAATCGACAGAATGGTCTTCAACCATCTCCAGGGATATCCCGTCATTTACATGGCAGGTGATGTGCAAGCTGTCGCTAAACCTTTGCTGACAAGCTTTAATACAGCTTTCAGAAAGATCAATGGCGATCAGGCTATCACAATAATCTTTCAGATAGTTTGTCCAACGGCCATAACCAGGTGCAATCTCAAGAATGGTCCCCGTAGGGACGAAAGTATGAATTCGTGGCATGATTGCTGCTGACCATTGGGCTTCAGACCCACCCCAGGCCCTGGACCACTCCTCCCCTTGTTTTATCCATTCGTAATTCCCGTCCCACATTTTCTTGTTTAATTCAACCGTTGCCATTTTATCTCCTGATTGTTAAAGGTCCCATTATGTAAGAAGAAGAATAAATAATCATTCTGTGTTACAAATATAAAAAAAGGATGGTTTGATTGCTTTTCCATCAGACATTCTTTTTGTTGCGGAAGCATGTGACAAATATAGGATGAACCTGCCCATCAGGTAAATAGTGTCAGCAAGAAAACTCAACTTTTTTGAACTCTGGGTCTGAGTTTACA
>DYSO01000047.1 GCA_020718225.1 Draconibacterium orientale
AAATCTGCCCTCAGCTATAAAATCAAAGATAACAATCTTACCATTGTCGAAGATTTTAACTTTGAAAACCCCAAAACCAAAAATTTCAGCGAACTGCTGAAGAATTTCCAGCTTACCGGTAAAAAAACACTGGTGGTTGTTGCCAACATTGAGGAGAATGTGATTCTTTCCTCACGCAATCTCAAGCGGGTAAAGGTTATCCATGTAACGGAACTGAACACTTACGAAATTTTGGATGCAACTCAGCTCCTGATCACCGAAGGTTCGGTTAAGGAAATTGAAAAAATCCATCAGAATTAAACCGATTAATTCGAAACAACAATGACAGTTATTTTAAAACCGATCATCACCGAAAAAATGACCCATCTGGGCGAAAAGCTCAACAGATATGGGTTTATGGTTGACCGGAAGGCGAACAAACTTCAGATCATGCAGGCCATTAAAGAGCTTTATGGAGTTGACGTTGCTTCGGTCAATACCATGATTTTTTCCGGAAAAAACAAATCACGCTTTACGAAAAGCGGCGTTATTTCTGGTAGGACAAATGCATATAAAAAAGCCATCATCACGCTGGCAAAAGGTGAAACTATTGATTTTTACAGCAATATTTAAATAAATGGCGCTTAAGAAATATAAACCAACAACACCCGGTCAACGGTTCAAAGTAATCAGTACCTATGATGAAATAACCGCTGATGTTCCTGAAAAGAGCCTACTGGCCCCATCCAGGAAATCCGGTGGAAGAAACAACGAAGGAAAAATGACCATGCGCTATCTGGGTGGCGGTCATAAACAGATGTACCGGATCATTGACTTTAAACGGGAAAAAGAGGATATCCCTGCTTTGGTTAAGACCATTGAATACGACCCGAACCGGACTTCCCGTATTGCCCTGGTTGTATATAAGGACGGTGAAAAGCGGTATATTGTAGCTCCTCACGGATTAAAAGTTGGCCAGACCATTTTATCCGGAAAGGGAGTGCCTCCGGAAATCGGAAATACCCTTTACCTGAGTGAAATTCCCTTCGGAACGGTTGTCCACAACGTGGAATTGCGCCCGGGACAAGGAGCAAAATTGGTCCGGAGTGCAGGATCCCATGCGCAACTTATGTCACGCGATGGTAAATTTGCCATTCTAAAGATGCCTTCCGGCGAAACCCGGATGATCCTTCAAACCTGTAAAGCTACCGTTGGAATGGTTTCAAATATCGACCATAACCTGGAGTCTTTTGGTAAAGCCGGTCGTACCCGATGGCTGGGGCGTCGTCCCAGGAACCGGGGTGTTGCAATGAACCCGGTTGACCATCCCATGGGGGGTGGTGAAGGAAAAGCTTCGGGTGGCCATCCGAGAACACGGAAAGGCGTTCCTGCAAAGGGTTATAAAACACGTGCAAGGAAAAAGCAATCCAATAAATACATCGTTGAACGCAGGAAGAAGTAAATATTAACAATTAGAATATGAGCAGATCGCTTAAAAAAGGTCCGTATATCCATTATAAACTGGAAAAGAAAATTACAGACCTGATTGAATCCAAAAAGAAGACCGTTGTGAAAACCTGGTCTCGCGGCAGCATGATTTCTCCAGATTTCGTTGGTCAAACGATTGCTGTACACAATGGCAACAAATTTATTCCGGTTTATGTAACTGAGAATATGGTAGGCCATAAATTGGGTGAATTTGCACCGACCCGCATTTTCCGCGGTCATGCAGGAAACAGGGATAAAGCTAAGAAGTAACGACCTAATACAATAAACAAATGGGAGTTAGAACTCATAACAGAGCAGAAAACCGGAAAGAGGCAAAAAAATCAGTTGCATTTGCACGTTTGAATAATTGCCCTACCTCTCCACGTAAAATGCGGTTGATCGCTGACCTTATCCGTGGACAGCGGGTTGAACTGGCATTGCATATATTGAAAAACAATGCAAAGCAGCCATCGGAACGGGTCCGCAAACTCCTCCTTTCGGCAATTGCCAACTGGCAGGCAAAAAATGAAGGGAAACGGATTGAAGAGAGCGATCTTTTTATCAAAGAAATTTTTGTGGATAGCGGAAGGCAACTGAAACGTCTGCAAACTGCCCCTCAGGGAAGGGCCCATCGTATCCGCAAACGTTCGAACCACGTCACCATCCTTCTTGGTAGCCGTACAGCTCCGGTTGTTGAAACAGAAGACAATAAAGAATAATTATAATAGAAAAATTAAAAGTAAGTTTTAATGGGACAAAAGACCAATCCGATTGCTAACAGGTTAGGCATCATCCGCGGCTGGGACTCAAACTGGTTCGGCGGGAAAAATTTTGAGCCCAAGCTGGTTGAGGACGATAAAATTCGTAAGTATTTGAATGCCAGGCTTGCAAAAGCTGGTATTGCCAAGATCGTGATCGAACGCACACTGAAGCTTGTCACTGTTACTATTCATACTGCCCGTCCGGGAATTATTATCGGAAAAGGCGGCCAGGAGGTGGACAAGCTTAAGGAAGAATTGAAAAAGATTACAAAGAAAGAGATTCAGATCAATATTTCTGAAATCAAACGTCCTGAAATTGATTCGGTTATCGTAGCAAATACGGTTGCAAGTCAGATCGAAGGACGTATCTCTTATCGCAGGGCAATAAAGACCTCCATTGCATCTGCCATGCGTATCGGGGCCGAAGGTATTAAAATTATGATTTCCGGACGTTTGGGTGGCGCTGAAATGGCGCGTCGCGAGCAGTACAAGGAGGGTCGTATCCCATTGCATACTTTCCGGGCCGATATTGATTATGCAACGGCTGAAGCACACACTACCTATGGACGTATCGGGATTAAAGTCTGGATTTGCAAAGGCGATGTATATGGCCGGCCGGATCTGGTCCCCGAGGCACCTGCTGCAAAAATGAAACCTTCCATGCACCGGGGTGGCGGCCCTAAGGGCGACCGCGACCGGGACCGGGATCATGACCGTGGAACCCGTGACCGGGGTCCACGAAATGACAGTGGACGGTCAAGGGGCCCAAGGAAGTAAAAATGTTTTTGACCACCTGAAAAATGGTCAACCATAAAGAGAATGAGGTAACCATAATATCTAATTGAATAATGTTACAGCCAAAGAAAACCAAATACAGGAAACAGCAAAAAGGGAAAATGAAGGGCAATGCCGGTCGCGGACACCAGCTCGCCTTTGGCTCGTTTGGTATTAAGACACTGGAAGAAGCATGGATTACCGGTCGTCAGATTGAAGCTGCCCGTCAGGCCATTACCCGTCATATGAAACGTGAAGGACAGATTTGGATCCGGATTTTCCCGGACAAACCAGTCACTAAAAAACCTGCTGAAGTTCGTATGGGTAAAGGAAAAGGCGCTCCTGAATATTTTGTGGCGCGCATAACCCCGGGACGGATCCTTTTTGAAATCGAAGGTGTTCCCATGAGCGTTGCAAAAGAGGCATTGCGTCTTGGCGCACAGAAACTTCCGGTGCAAACCCGAACGGTAGTTCGAAAAGATTACTTAGAAGAAACTGAATAATATCGTACAGGCAGTACAACATGCTGCCAAAAAAAACAGGACGATGCGATGCATCGGCTCAAATAATTAAAAAATGGAACAAAAAGTTGTCAGAGAATTAACCACAGGCGAAATCCAGGAAAGGCTCGATGAAGAGAAACGGCAATTGACAAAACTCAAGTTGAACCATGCCGTCTCTCCATTGGAAAACCCGAATAAAATCAAGGCTTACCGAAAAACCATTGCCCGCCTTCAAACGGAATTGAGACACCGTGTGCTCAGCGGTGAACAGATCACTAAAACTGGTAAGTCGTAAAGATGGGTCATGACCCGTCTCAAAAAAAGAGACAAAATGGAAACGAGAAACTTAAGAAAAGAAAAAACCGGAATCGTCGTCAGTAATAAGATGGAGAAATCGGTCGTCGTTGCGGTTGAAAGAAAAGTAAAACATCCGAAATACGGAAAGTTTGTTAAAAAATCCTCCCGATTTATGGCGCAGGATGATAAAAATGAATGCAGCGAAGGAGATTTGGTACGGATTGCCGAAACCCGGCCAATCAGTAAAAATAAGTGTTGGAGACTTGTCGAAATTATTGAAAAGGTTAAATAGCCATGATACAACAAGAGTCAAGATTAACAGTAGCAGATAACAGCGGAGCTAAGGAGGTTCTTTGTATCAAGGTCCTTGGCGGAACACGTAAACGTTATGCCCGTGTGGGTGATCGCATTATTGTAACAGTGAAAAATGCCCTGCCTTCGGGTAATATTAAAAAGGGAACCGTATCCACTGCCGTGGTAGTAAGGACGAAAAAAGAGATTCGTCGCAACGATGGCTCTTATATTCGTTTTGACGATAATGCCGTTGTTTTACTTAACAATGCAGGCGAGATGATCGGGACCCGTATTTTTGGTCCCGTTGCCCGGGAATTACGTGAAAAACAATTTATGAAAATCGTTTCTTTAGCGCCTGAGGTGCTGTAAGCATACACAAAACGACCATGCAAAAGAAGTTACATATTAAAAAAGGCGACACGGTAATGATTATTGCCGGTGATTCCAGAGGACAGCAAGGAAAAGTATTGCGCGTTGATAAGGATAAGTATATGGCTATTGTTGAAGGGGTTAACATGGTATCGAAGCATACCAAACCCAATACGAAAAGTCCACAGGGCGGCATTGTAAAAAAGGAGGCCCCCGTCCATCTTTCAAACCTAAAGTTGGTTGATAATTCGGGAAAACCAACCCGGATCGGCCGGAAATTGGATGCAAAAACTGAAAAATTGGTTCGTTATTCTAAAAAATCAGGGGAGGTTATAAAATAATGGCTTACACACCGAGATTAAAAGAAAAGTATTTAAAGGAGGTTGTTCCTGCTTTAATGGATCAGTTTAAGTATAAAAGCCCCATGCAGGTTCCCAGGATTAATAAAATTTGTCTTAACCAGGGGCTGGGTATCGCTAATACAGACCGTAAATTTATCGATAACGGGATCAACGAAATGACGATGATCACCGGGCAGAAGGCTGTATCGACCAAATCGAGGAAGGATATTTCCAATTTTAAATTGAGAAAAGGAAATCCCATTGGTGTCAGGGTTACCCTTCGTGGTGAACGTATGTACGATTTTCTGGACCGGTTGATTGCTGTCGCATTACCCCGGGTACGCGATTTTCGCGGAGTCAGTGATAAAGGTTTTGATGGAAGAGGGAATTATACCCTCGGTGTTACAGAACAGATTATCTTCCCGGAAATTGATATAGATAAAGTGACCCGTATTAACGGAGTAGACATCACTTTTGTTACATCTGCACGGAATGACCGTGAAGCACATGCCCTGTTGAAAGAATTTGGAATTCCTTTTAAAACAAAGTAAAAATATGGCAAAAGAATCCTTAAAAGCCAGAGAGCAGAAACGCGAAAAGATGGTCGCAAAATTCACCGCAAAACGAAAGGCGCTCAAAGAGGCGGGTGATTATATCGCTCTTCAGAAACTGCCCAAGAATGCTTCTCCGGTCAGATTGCATAACCGTTGTAAACTTACAGGCCGTCCTAAAGGATATATGCGCCTTTTTGGTATTTCCCGTATCAATTTCAGGGAGATGGCCAACAAAGGACTGATCCCCGGAATAAAAAAAGCCAGTTGGTAAAATTTTTATAATCATGGCCGGCCGGATTGCCTCCCTTTGAGGCGGCCCGACAGATTGGCCCAACAAGGTACAAACAATTAAAAAAAAAGATAAATGGTTACGGACCCCATTGCAGATTATTTGACGAGAATCAGGAATGCCGTATTGGCCAACCACCGGGTGGTAGAAATTCCAAAATCAAAGATCAAGGAAGAGATCACCCGGATCCTCTTTGAAAAAGGATATATCCTTAATTACAAGATTGAAAATGAACCCCATCCTGGTATTATAAAAATTGCCCTTAAATACCACCCGGTTTCTAAACTTTCGGCCATCAGTAACCTGGTCAGGGTTTCCAAACCCGGATTGCGCAAGTATGTTGATAACGAGCACTTACCACGTGTATTAAATGGTCTCGGCATCGCCATTCTTTCAACATCCAAGGGTATTATGACCGATAAGGAGGCAAAAACCGGAAAAGTGGGTGGTGAGGTATTATGTTATATCAGTTAATAGGAGATTTCAAAGATGTCAAGAATAGGAAAACAACCAATTGTATTACCCGATGGCGTTAAAGTTACCATCTCTGATACAAATCTGGTAACCGTGAATGGTAAATTGGGGGAGTTGATGCAACAGGTCGATCCAAAAATTACGGTCAAAACAGACCAACACTCGCTGATTGTCGAACGCCATTCAGATGAACGCGACGATCGGGCAAAACATGGCTTGTACCGGTCCCTGTTAAACAATATGGTGAAAGGCGTTTCGGAGGGCTTTACCCTGGTGCAGGAGTTGGTTGGTGTTGGATATAAAGCGTCAAGCAATGGACAGATACTGGAGCTTTCGCTTGGATATTCGCACAATATACTGATGGAACTTCCGGATACCATCAACATAAAGACCACTGCCGATAAAGGAAAGAACAATACGATTATTCTTAAATCGGTAGATAAACAACTTCTCGGCCAGGTTGCTGCTAAGATCAGGTCTTTCCGTCGTCCGGAACCATATAAAGGAAAAGGAATCCGGTTCCAGGGAGAAGAGATCAAGAAGAAAGCGGGTAAATCAGCCGCCGGGCAATAATAGCAAGGGCAACCGAAGTGGTTGCCCCCAACGAAACGTAAGGGCGACCGCATCGGACGCCGCCAAATGATAAATAAAAAAGCAATGGCAATCAAGAGTAGAAAAGAATTTCGCAGGTTCAGGATCAAAAAACGGATACGTAAAATCGTACAAGGGACACCTGACAGGCCTCGCATGACAGTATTTCGCAGCAATCAAGCAATTTACGTACAACTGATTGACGATCAGTCGGGTAATACACTTGTTGCAGCATCATCGATGGAAAAATCGATGATGGATCAACAAGGGACAAAGACAGAAATAGCAAAAATGGTTGGAAAACGCATTGCTGAAAAAGCGTTGCAGACCGGAATAGCGACGGTTGTTTTTGATCGTAATGGTTATTTGTATCACGGCAGGGTTAAATCTTTGGCCGACGCAGCCAGGGAAGGCGGCCTAAAATTCTAAGGAAGATATGACAAACGTTAATGTAAAAAGAGTTAAATCGAGCGAAATTGAATTCAAGGATCGGCTGGTCAGCATTCAACGCGTAACGAAAGTGACAAAGGGGGGACGGACATTCAGTTTTTCGGCTATTGTTGTAGTCGGAAATGAGAATGGAGTGGTTGGTTATGGTTTGGGAAAGGCAAAGGAAGTTACCGCAGCGATTGCCAAAGGGATTGATGATGCCAAGAAAAACCTTATTAAAGTCCCCATTCTTAAGGGAACGATTCCCCATGATCAACTTGGCAAGTACAGTGGTGCATTGGTGTATCTGAAACCTGCGGCGCCAGGAACTGGCGTTATCGCCGGTGGCGCTATGCGTGCCGTACTCGAGAGTGTTGGGGTAAAGGACGTATTGGCTAAATCAAAAGGCTCTTCAAACCCTCACAGTGTGGTAAAAGCGACCATCAACGCTCTTATGAAGTTAAGGGATCCTTATACGATTGCACAACTCCGAGGAGTTGAGCTCAGTCAGGTATTTAATGGTTAAGTTTATATTTAAAGGCTTTCGGAAGCAATGAAAAAGATTAAAATAACGCAGGTTCGAAGTGGCATAGGAAGGCCCTTACGGCAAAAACGTACCCTTGAAGCTTTAGGGTTAAAGAGGATTCGTCACACGGTAGAACATGAAGCAACTCCTCAGATTTTAGGGATGGTGCAAAAAGTAATCCATCTGGTAACAGTGGAAGAAGAAGTATAACAAAAGATAAACGATACTGAAATGGATTTAAGTAACCTGAAACCTGCAAAAGGTTCAACAAAAAAGGAAAAGCGGATTGGCCGCGGACAGGGCTCTGGTCACGGAGGAACATCAACCCGTGGTCATAAAGGGGCACAGTCGCGTTCCGGATATTCCAAAAAACTGGGATACGAAGGCGGACAGATGTCATTGGTGCGCCGGGTTCCCAAGTTTGGCTTTAAGAACTTTAACCGGGTCGAATACAAAGGCATTAACCTTGATGTTCTACAGCAAATATCGGATAAAAAGAACCTTACCTCCATTAATCCGGAGATCCTGATTGAAAGTGGGTATGTGTCGAAAAATGACCGGATCAAGATTCTTGGCCGGGGCGAACTCAAAGCAAAACTTGAAATCACAGCCCATGGTTTTTCAGCTGCTGCAAAAAAAGCAATTGAAGAATTAGGTGGAATTGCTAACACAATTTAAACTCGGTTGAATGAAAAAACTGATCCAAACCTTACGGAACATTTGGAAGATTGAAGACCTTCGCAAGCGGATCTTATATACCATCGGAATCATTCTGATTTACCGTTTGGGATCGTATGTTGTGCTTCCCGGGGTTGACCCTGGTATGCTTGCCAGCCTTCAGAACCAGACTGAATCTGGTTTACTTGGACTACTCAACATGTTTTCAGGAGGGGCTTTTTCCAATGCTTCAATTTTTGCATTGGGGATTATGCCATATATTTCAGCATCTATTGTAATGCAACTTCTCGGGATGGCAATTCCCTATTTCCAGAAATTGCAAAAAGAGGGTGAAAGTGGCCGAAAAAAGATCAATCAGATGACCCGATATCTGACCGTCATCATCCTGATTTTCCAGTCGCCCGCATACATAGCCAACCTGGCCACTCAATTACCACCTGAAGCCATTTCACCCTTCAATCCCAATCTTACCCATCACTCTGTATTTTCATTTTTTGGAATATCTTCCATAATCATTCTCACCGCCGGCTCTATGTTTGTCATGTGGCTTGGGGAAAGAATCACCGATAAGGGTATTGGTAATGGGATTTCCCTGATTATCATGATTGGTATCATTGCACGTCTTCCTTTTTCGTTATTTGGAGAACTGGTTTCAAGAATGGAACAAAAAGGAGGCGGGCTTGTTTTCTTTGTTGTGGAAATTGCCGTACTTGTTCTGGTTATTCTTGTCACCATACTATTGGTACAAGGAACCCGGAAAATTCCTGTACAGTATGCAAAACGAATTGTGGGCAATAAGCAATATGGCGGGGTGAGGCAGTATATTCCCCTGAAGGTTAATGCGGCTGGCGTTATGCCCATTATTTTTGCCCAGGCAATTATGTTCCTTCCGCTGACTATAGCGGGTTTTGCCAGTAATGATACACTGACCGGTTTTGCCCGGATTTTTACCGATATCAATGGTTTCTGGTATAACTTTGTTTTCTTCATCCTGATCATTCTGTTTACCTATTTTTATACTGCTATCACAGTCAATCCCAACCAGATGGCTGAGGATATGAAGAAAAACGGTGGTTTTATCCCTGGTGTCAAACCAGGTAAGAAAACGGCGGAGTTTATTGATGATGTGATGTCGCGCATTACCCTGCCCGGTTCAATTTTCCTGGGGTTTGTGGCCATCATGCCATCGTTGGTAAGGATGATCGGTATCACCTCACAGTTTGCACAGTTTTACGGGGGCACCTCGCTGCTAATTTTAGTCGGGGTTGTGCTTGATACATTACAGCAGATTGAAAGCCATTTGCTCATGCGCCATTACGATGGTCTTACAAAATCGGGAAGGATCAAAGGCCGGTCTTCATATTCTGTAACCGGATGATAAGTTATGTTTAAGCAACAAAATGCAGTTGTAAAAACAGCGGAAGATATTGAATTACTGAGGGAAAATGCCATCATTGTAAGCAAAACCCTCGCTGAAGTTGGAAAATATATACAACCCGGTGTTAAAACGATAACACTGGATCAAAAAGCGGAGGAATTTATCCGGGATCAAGGGGCGATCCCCGGATTTAAAGGATACAGAGGGTTCCCGGCAACTCTTTGTGTATCGCTGAATGAAGAGGTTGTTCATGGAATACCGGGAGAGAGAGTTCTTAAAAATGGTGATATAGTTTCGATTGACTGCGGATGTCAGAAACATGGCTTTTACGGTGATTCAGCCTATACTTTTGCTGTTGGTGAAGTGGATAATGAGGTACTGGATTTACTGAAACATACCAAAAAATCGCTTTATCTGGCAATCGAATGGGCAATTTCAGGAAAACGGGTAGGCGATATCGGGGCGACTGTACAAAATTATGTAGAATCGTTTGGATATTCCGTAGTCAGGGAGCTTGTTGGACATGGTATCGGGATGCAGTTGCATGAAAAACCGGATATTCCCAATTATGGAAAACGGGGTTCCGGGATGAAGCTGCCAACGGGGTTGGTTATTTGCATTGAACCAATGATCAACATGGGATCCAAAACGGTTGTTCAATCTCAGGATGGTTGGACAATACGCACGGCTGACCGGAAACCCTCTGCCCATTTTGAGTTGACGGTTGTTGTTCAGAAGGAGAAAGCAGAAGTTCTGTCAACCTTCCGGTATATTGAAGAAGTACTTGAACCAAGCAGTATATAAAATGGCAAAACAATCTTCAATCCAACAGGATGGTACTGTTATCGAATCATTGGGTAATGCCATGTTTCGTGTGGAATTAGAAAACGGGCATGTGATTACTGCCCACATTTCAGGGAAAATGCGTATGCATTATATAAAAATATTACCAGGCGATAAAGTCAGAATTGAAATGTCGCCATATGATTTAACAAAAGGAAGAATTACGTTCAGATATCAATAGAACTAAAGTTAACGTAAAATGAAAGTCAGAGCATCCATTAAGAAAAGATCTGCAGATTGTAAAATTGTACGCAGAAAGGGTAAATTGTTTGTAATAAATAAAAAGAACCCAAAGTTCAAACAAAGACAAGGTTAAGATTACGTAAACATAAAATTGGAATATTATGGCCAGAATTGCAGGTATTGACCTACCTAAAAACAAACGCGGTGAGATTGGGCTTACCTATATTTTCGGTATCGGAAGAAGTACTGCTCAAAAGATTTTGACGTTGGCAGAGGTTGACTGGAATAAAAAGGTGCAGGATTGGAATGATGAGGAGCAGAATAAAATTCGTACCATCATCAATGACCATTATAAAATTGAAGGCGCTTTGCGTTCGGAAGTCCAGATGAATATCAAACGATTGATGGATATCGGTTCGTATCGGGGAATCCGACACCGGTTGGGATTACCAACCCGCGGACAAAGTACCAAAAACAATGCCCGGACAAGAAAAGGCAGGAAAAAAACAGTTGCCAATAAGAAGAAAGCCACCAAGGGTTAATCGTAAACGCATATAGGAAAATAAAATATGGCAAAGACTGAAAAAAGTTCAAAAAAAAGGGTTGTCAAAGTTGATACGATTGGAAAAGCTTATGTGAATGCTTCGTTCAATAATCTTATCATTACGTTGACAAACAACAATGGTCAGGTTATCAGCTGGTCATCTGCCGGAAAAATGGGTTTCAAGGGTTCAAAGAAAAATACGCCTTATGCCGCCCAGATGGCTGCTCAGGATGCCTCAAAGGGAGCTTACGACCTGGGCCTTCGCAAGGTCAAGGTTTTTATCAAGGGACCTGGCGCCGGAAGGGAATCGGCCATCCGCACCCTGCATACGGCAGGTATTGAGGTTATGGAAATTGTAGATATTACTCCATTGCCTCACAATGGATGCCGTCCACCTAAACGCAGAAGGGTTTAACAGATATTTGCGATTCACCGAATTGCCCGAAAAACAGGAAATAACCAATCAAATTAATAAAAAGACATGGCAAGATACATTGGCCCAAAATCCAAGATTGCACGAAGGTTCAGGGATCCCATTTTTGGGCCTGATAAAAGTTATGAAAAGAAAAATTACCCCCCGGGAATGCATGGCCAGACAAAACGCCGGGCCAAAACATCAGAATACGGGACGCAGTTAACTGAGAAGCAGAAGGCAAAATATACCTATGGTATTCTGGAACGTCAGTTTAAAAATACGTTTCTGAAAGCTGCCCGAAAAGGAGGTATTACTGGTGTTGTATTATTACAACTCATTGAATCCCGTCTCGACAATGTCGTTTACAGACTGGGTATTTCACCTACCCGCGATGGCGCTCGCCAACTTATTGGTCACCGCCACATTATGGTGAATGGAAAAGTGGTCAACATCCCTTCCTATGAACTTCGTCCCGGCGATATCGTTGCGGTTCGTGAACGTTCCAAATCGCTGGAAGTGATCACCAATTCTGTTAGTGGCCGCGGAAATCATTACCCCTGGATGGAATGGGATGGAAATTTGATGACCGGAAAATTTATGAGTTATCCTGAACGTGACCAAATCCCTGAAAATATCAAGGAGCAGTTGATCGTTGAACTGTATTCGAAATAGATAGAGGGGCGTTTCGCCCAGACGATAACGGGGCGGCAATCGCCCAAACGACAACCAAAAAAACAAATATATATGGCAATATTACCGTTCCAAAAACCAGATAAGGTAATCATGGTGGAAGCCGATGATTTCCGTGGCCTGTTCGAATTTCGCCCTCTGGAACCTGGCTTTGGTATCACGATTGGAAACGCACTGCGTAGGATTTTGCTCTCCTCCCTGGAGGGCTTTGCCATCACTTCGGTTAAAATCGAAGGCGTAGAACAGGAGTTTTCTACCATCAAAGGGGTTATCGAAGACATGACAGAAATTATTCTGAACCTTAAACAGATCCGTTTTAAACGGCTGATCGAAAGTGAAAGTTCGGAGAAAGTGACTGTTATTATCGCGCAGCAAAAAGAGTTCAAAGCGGGTGATATCAATAAATTTTTATCTGTTTTCCAGGTTTTAAACCCCGAAGTTGTTGTTTGCCATATGGAACCAACTTTGAAACTGACAATGGAACTTTCCATTGATAAAGGGCGGGGATATATTCCGGCTGAAGAAAATAAAGCCTTGAGCTCCTCGCTGGGAAGAATATCGATCGATTCGGTACATACCCCTATAAAAAACGTTACCTTCAGTATTGAAAATTTCCGGGTCGAACAAAAAACCGACTATGAAAATTTATTGATGGAAGTTGTTACCGATGGATCGATCCATCCAAAAAATGCCCTGAAAGAGGCTGCTAAAATCCTCATTCATCATTTCATGCTGTTTTCTGACGAAAAAATCACCCTCGATTCTGCAGAAAAAACGGTGGCAGAGGAGTTCGATGAAACTTCTTTACATATCCGTCAGTTACTGAAAACCAAGCTGGTTGATATGGACCTTTCCGTCAGGGCGCTTAATTGCCTTAAAGCTGCTGATGTTGAAACATTGGGCGATCTTGTCGCCTTTAACAAAAATGACCTTCTTAAATTCCGGAATTTTGGAAAGAAATCATTGACCGAACTTGAGGAATTGGTTAAATCCAAAGGGCTGGAGTTTGGAATGAATACGACGAAATATAAATTAGATAAGGATTAATTGCAATGAGACACCAGAAAAAAATTAATCATTTAGGCCGTAAAAGTGCACACCGCAAAGCCATGCTATCGAATATGGCAGCCTCTCTGATCATTCATAAAAGGATCCATACTACTGTGGCCAAAGCCAAAGCTCTAAGGATTTTTGTGGAACCACTGATAACGAAATCGAAAGAAGATACTACCCATTCGAGAAGAATGGTATTCGGTTATCTACAGAATAAAGAAGCTGTTACGGAGCTCTTTCGCGAAATTTCGAAAAAAATCATGGAGCGGCCGGGCGGTTATACCCGTATCCTGAAAACTGGAAACAGGTTCGGAGATAATGCGGAAATGTGTCTTATTGAACTGGTCGATTACAATGAAACGATGTTGACATCCAGGGATGAGGGCAAGACAAAAACGACACGAAGAAGAAGAGGTGGCGTCAAGAAAAAAGCGACCGACATTCCAGAGAAAGTTTCAGAAACGGAAGCCACTCCTGCCCCTGTTGCAGAAAAACCGGAAGAATAATTGAAGAGAAAGCCTATCTGAATTTTAATTCATACAAAGGATAACGTGAAAAATAATGTTATCCTTTTTTTATCGGATTTCTAAAAACAAACAACCATGAGTACAATACTATCAATCCATGCCCGCCAGATCCTGGATTCACGTGGCAATCCCACCATCGAAGTGGATGTAATTACCGATAATGGTATCCTCGGACGTGCAGCCGTTCCTTCCGGCGCTTCAACCGGAATACATGAAGCTGTAGAATTACGGGATAACGATAAAAAATTCTATCTTGGAAAGGGGGTACTCCAGGCGGTACAACATGTCAACAATGTCATTGCCGGCGAAATCCAGGGAATGTATGTAACAGATCAGTTGGAGATCGACAATAAGCTGATTGAACTGGATGGTACCACGAATAAATCAAAGCTGGGAGCCAATGCAATTCTGGGTGTATCCCTGGCTGTTGCGCATGCTGCTGCCCAAACAACCGGTCAGGAATTATACCGGTATATTGGCGGTGTATCTGCACAAACATTGCCTATTCCAATGATGAATATCCTTAACGGAGGGTCGCATGCCGATAATTCTATTGATTTTCAGGAATTCATGATCATGCCTGTTGGCGCCACCTCTTTTTATGAAGCCATACGCATGGGAGCGGAAGTATTCCACAACCTGAAAGGAGTGCTCAAAAAAAGTAAATATTCAACGAATGTGGGTGATGAAGGCGGGTTTGCCCCGAACCTTAAATCAAATGAAGAGGCTTTGCAGGTCATTATTAAAGCCATCGAAGTGTCTGGTTATACTCCTGGTAAAGATATTTACATAGCGCTTGATCCGGCTTCTTCTGAATATTATATTCCGGAAGAGAATGTTTATCACCTTAAAAAATCGACCGGTGAAAAACTGAGCCCATCAGAAATGGTCACTTTCTGGAAAGATTGGGTAAAACGGTATCCCATTATCTCAATTGAAGACGGGATGGCCGAAGACGATTGGGATGGATGGAAGCTTATGACAAAGGAACTGGGATCAAAAATTCAATTGGTGGGCGACGATCTGTTTGTAACAAATGTTGAACGACTTACACAGGGGATCAAAAAAAATGTTGCCAATTCCATTCTTATAAAGGTCAATCAAATAGGAACCCTGAGTGAAACCATCAATGCAGTAAACCTGGCGTACCGCAATGGCTATACTGCAGTCATCAGTCATCGTTCCGGTGAAACGGAAGATGTAACCATCGCTGATCTGGCAGTTGCTTTAAATACCGGATTGATAAAAACCGGGTCGGCTTGCAGGACTGACCGGATTGCAAAGTACAATCAGCTTCTTCGCATTGAAGAACAACTGGGTGATACGGCAATCTATCCGGGACGGAATTTTAAATTCGTCAGGTAATCAGGGGCTTTAAGTTGGCGCTAAAACCTCCGGCCATTTTCCGGTGATCGTTTTTTTTATTTTTATATCGATCATTGAGCCCACCCCGAAAAGTCAAAAAAGAGTTTTCGGAGTGGACTCATAATATTATTCAAAGAATTATTAGGAATGATGTTCAAAAACGAAGTGTAGTAAGTTATCTTTGGAGTAAATTTTTACATGATGGGTTTGACAAGAGTTTTTTTTTCTTTTATTTTTCTTTTATCCTTTTCACTGAACTCTTTTTCCCAAAAGATGATATTCCCTTCCTGGGATGGATTTGCCGGGAGCTGGCAGGTAGGGCTAACCGTAGGCCCGGATTTTTATTATGGGGATTTAAACGTCACCCGGGCAGGTATTTCTCACAATGTCAGCGCTGCCGGTGGTTTGCTTGTGGTTTGGCAGGTTAATAACATTTTTGGCATTCGAAGTGAATTTCTGGCAGGCGGATTGGCCGGGACAAAAGTATTAAACGGAGCGGATTCAATCCCCAATCCTTATTTCCGGGGCGCTTTTTCAGATCTTACCTGTTCTGCCAGTTTTGATTTTACCAATATTTTTTTGCATTACAGGCCTTTTCGTAAAGTTCATGTTTATGGGTTGGCGGGAGTTGGTATAATTGGCTGGTCTTCAAAAAGTTATTCAGGAGGCGTTCAGATGGCTTCCGGTCAGCATGCATCGATCCTATTTCCATTTGGTATCGGGGCATCCTATACTTTTCAGAACCGGTTAAATCTGGGATTGGAGTACACAACCCGGATGGTGTTGAGTGATAAATTGGATATGGCAGAGGGGAATATGGATAACTTTGATTTCATAAACTATCTCTCTTTTTGGGTATCCGTTAATATTCAGCAGTTAAAATCTTTTTTCGGAAGGTACTGAAAAGAGTCAAATTCCCGGGACACTTAATAATCAGGATAATGATGTTAACAAGATGTTAAAAGAAATTTTCCGGTTATGTGCATTTTTATAGCCAATCTTGATACATTTGATAAACAATAGACCGGCTGATGTTTGGTTTCTGGAAGAGGTGCTTTTTCTTTTTTTTATCTGCTTTTTTTTGTTTTTCGTATTTATTGCCAGCGCAGGAGATCCGAAATTCAAAGCAAGTTTCTTTTGCCAGTCCGTGGCAGGTTGGAGTACAGGTTGGTCCTGATTTTTATTATGGCGACCTGAATAAGTACAAAATGGGTATTGCCAGAAGCATAAATTTTGCCGGAGGTTTTTATGCAAACCGTCAACTTTCCAATGTTTTTGGGGTCAGAGGACAGTTTCTTGCAGGTGGTTTGAATGGGCGAAAGGAGAAATCGGATACTGTGAAGCAATTCAGTGGTACATTTCTTGAGTTCAATGTCAATGGGACCCTTAATTTTTCAAATTTATTTTCTGCTTACAAACCTTCGCGGCATTTCTTTGTTTACGGTACCCTGGGAATAGGAATAACAAACTGGAATACCCTGATGGAAAGTTCCTATGATGACATGGTTTTTTCGATTGTCCCGAACCCAAGAAGGTGGCGAACCGCAGCGGTTATTCCTTTTGGATTGGGGGCCATCTACCGGTTGAACGACAAGTTAAACCTCAACGTTGAGTGGACTTTTCGGTTGGTAACCTCGGATTTGTTGGACCAGGAACGAGCAGGGTTTATTTTCGATTTTTACGATTATCTGGCCATCGGTGTCTCTTTGAATCTTGGAAAATGGATGAAAAAGTCTCAAAACCTGCTTGATTATCCCTATTATCCGGTTCCCGACAGGCCTCAGGAACCGGTGCAACCACGATACCCTGAGCCTCAAAAAAATGTTTTTTATCCTGAAAATGACAACTATGTTTATGTTGTTCAGATTTTTGCTTTTGAAAAGACCAACTACAGTCCCACCTGGATTAAAAAAAGATATAAAATTTCTCAACCGGTAGTTCGAGAGCGGGAAGGGACGATGTCAAGATATATAATCGGAAGCTTTACCGATATCGGTAAAGCGATTGAATTACGGGATCAGGTTCTGAAGAAGGGAATACATGATGCTTTCATTGTAGCTTATAAAGATGGGGTCAGGCATCACACGGTTACCTCTGTAGATTAACCGTTTTCGCTATTTGCACACCTGTTTCATGAAATTTATGGATTGCTGGTCGGTCATTCCGGCATTGAGTGATTTTTGGAAATCACTACAGGCAATCGAAGTATTTCCGAGGAAGAAGTTTGCCAGGCCCCGGTTGTAATAAACTGATTTCATGGTCGTGTTATCGGGAGGTTGAGAGGCGGATAATGCAATTGCATTATCGAAGTCCCTGATGGCTCCGGTATAGTCGTTCAATTTCAGTTTACAATTTCCACGAAAGGAATAGATGCTAAGGGCATTGGTTTGTGGTTTTAATTCCAGCGCCCTGTTAAAATATCTCAGCGCTTCGGAGTAATTGCCATTTTCATATTTCCATACCCCATCCCAGTAAACTTTAAAATAATCCATTTGCATTTCCGGTGAAGCGTTTCCGGGCGCCGATGAGGATACGGTAGAATAATTCAGTGTAGAACCGGTGAAACGAAAATTTTTACAATACTCTTTGATGGCATTGTCGGTTTCAGTATCCTTAAAACCTAATTGAACAGCAGTATGCCAATCCTGGCATGCGCCAGAAATATCTTTCAGGTTACGTTTGGCGACACCCCGGTTATAGATGGTGGTCAGCCAGGCAGTGTAATAACTCTGGTCAGCCGGTTTGAGCATGATGGCCCGGTCGAAATCCTGCATCGCCCCGGTATAATCTCCCACTTTTTGTCTGGCATTTGCCCGGTAGGCATAGGTAAGAAAAAAATCTGCATAGGGTTGAAACCTGGCGGCCTGAGTCAGATCGGCAATACTCTGGGAATAATTTCCCATCGAATAATTGGTAACGCCTCTTTTGTAAAAGTCCTCCGTGTTTTGAGGGTTTCCGGTGAATTGTTGTACCGGCATGCTTCCTGAGTACCGGATGAAATTTTGGAATTCATTATAATCCATTTCGTAATAAGAATACCTGAATAATTTATCCCGGTTTTTTAATTCAAGATAGGGGAGGTAGAATTTTTTCTTATTCATTACCTGAATCAAACGGAACCTCATTAACGACTGTCCTCCCGTCTGGACAGGCCAGATTGCAATTAGCAGGTTGTGTGAGGCAATGGTTTTTTCGGTGAGGGTTTTTTGAATATTGTAAGCGATGGTCGAATTTAGGGTGTTTTTGTCATAATCCACAAGGGAACCACTGCAAACGATTTCCATGTTTGTAATATACACATGGTTAAATTCCATTTTTTCAGGGATGACTTCCCGGAGTTTTTCGTTTTTAAAGACGAAGAACGATATTCCCTGCTGGTTGTGCCAACCTTCCATAAGTATTGGAAATTCATAATAACCTGTTTTGAATTTGATCAGCAGTACCACATAGGTTTCGTTTTCAAAAGTCACATCACGGAGTTCGATGATTTCGAAGTTCTCTTTTCCGAGTTTATAGAATGCTTTACCTGATTGGTTAAACTCCGCCTTGTTATACAACAACCGGTTTTCCTCTGAAATCCATTTACCGTCATCCTGAAGTGTCCAGCCCATGGCTTGTTCAATAAAAGCCCTTGTTTCGCTAAGGGCAGGCAGGTTATTCTTGGATCGTTCTACAATAACAGGTTCTTGTTGTGGTTTGAGATAAGGGTTCATACTGCCCGGATCCTGAGAAAAAAGGATGTTTGGGGCCCACAGGTATAGAATTATTGCGAGGATTTGTTTCATTGGCTTTTAACCTGCATTATTCACAAACCCAAAATTCGACAAAAAATTGATGCCTTTGGCCTTGG
>DYSO01000207.1 GCA_020718225.1 Draconibacterium orientale
ATCCTGCAAGAGTTTTTCTAGTTTTACCTTTTCAAGTTCAATCTCCCTGTTCTTTTTTTCCTGTTCTGCCCGGTTGAAGGTCTCCTCAGCAAGCAACTTTTCCTGTTTCAATTGTTTTTGCCTTAACCGGAGGAGGAAGATCATAATCACGAAGATAATGAAACCGGCGATCAAACCGAGTCCTGAAAGTTGAAGCCTTGTGTTTTTAACTTCAAGGTCTTTTTTCAGAAATGAGTTCTCAGCCTCTTTGTGCTCTGTTTCAAACCTTATTTTTAAAGTTTCAATCTCCTTTTGTCGTTCGGCCGATAATAAACTATCAGAAACTGCTTTTTCTTCCAATGAACACAGGTACGCCTCATGATACCGACCCAGTTTCGCCAATATCAAAGCTCTTTGATCCAATAAAGATGTCATGCTTTCTGTCAGACGATGTCGTTTTGCCAAAACAATCGAACTGTCAATAGTCGCCAGCGCAGTGGCTTGCCTGCCAGTCTGTTCATAGATAGAAGAAAGGGCAGATAATGCAAAAGTCTGACCATCAATAATATGGTTTTGTTTGCAAAACTCCAGGATATCGGTCATTTCTTTTTCAGCTTCCGAAAATTTTCCTTGATTTTTCAGAATGATCCCGATATTGTAACGAACTTTAATTATTGACAGTGAGTCATTTAGATCGGAAAAGATCGCATATGCTTCTCTGTACGCATGTAAGGCCGAATCGTTGTTCCCATAATTACGGTAAAAAACGCCCAAATTGATCATCCCTTTGGCATATTCCCGATTGAGATTTAGTTTTTTTCGTATCCGGAGCGCTTGGTTTATGTATGAAATCGCTTCCTTTAAAGCGCCTGAATATCGAAGTGTGATGGCCAGGTTTTCCAAAGCAATGGCGAGGGTTTCTTCGTCGCCTGAAGTTTCTGCCATCCGGATGCCTTCAGTAAAGGTTTTTATGGCGGCAGGATAATCACCCCTTGTTTGCTCGAAATTCCCGATATTTAATAAAAAAATCTGCTGAAATCTTATGTTCCTGCTATCAATCGCTAAGTCATATCCTTCACGATAGCATTGCTCGACCCCCTCCATATCTCCCAGCTCAAGGTTTAAATTTCCCCGTATCAGCAACGTTTTCAGCGTCAATGAGGTATCCTTCATTAAATTCGACAGATGAAACGCTCTGTTCAGATACAATCTGGCAGTGTCAAAAACCCCGCGGTTGCTGTAAACCAATGAAACTCCGACCAGCGCGTTTACATAATTACTCAAATTTTCCCCGGAACTATCTTTGAGAACAATTTTGTACAGGGAGTCGGCTGCTAAGGGGTTGAAATGGTTGATAGAATCGGCAATATGAATCAAATTGGTATTGCGGACCGGATCGAAATCCGGAGAATGGTTCCTGCATGATAAAATGCTGGCTGAAAAAAGAAATAATGCCAGAAGCATGAAAACGCGCCCCTCTTGAAACCGTTTCATTTCTTTGATGAGGTTAAACCCATTTGATTTACTGCCGGGACCGGTAATCATTTCAGATGATCTTTTATAACCCTAACAATTGAATGGACAATCCGCAAACCAGAATGGTCGCACCAGCAATGGCATGGGCATAGCGTTCAATTTTTTTCATAGGCAGTAAAACAAGTCCGGAACGGAGCAGCAATACACTGGTGAGCATTGTAAGAATGGTGACGGTCGAAAATACCAGGACAATCCACACCAGCCCCACGAAACTTCCGGATGCGGCAGGATACATCAACAAAGGTATCAAGGGTTCACAGGGGCCGAACACAAAGATGGTAAAAAGGATCCAGGGGGTCAGGCTCTTTGCTTTCTCAGGTTCATGAACATGAAGATGGTCATGATGATGGGTATGTACATGGGTATGTTCCGATTCGGTCCCGTGAACATGAAAATGGGTATGTGGTTTGTCCCTGTATGCTTTCCGGAGACCCCAGATCATATAAGCCAGTCCGAAACCAATCAGTAACCAGGCAGCCAGATTTCCCCGGATGGATTCTATGAACTCAAGTTTTGAAACAGCCAGTCCCAATGCAATACCCCCAAGGCCTATAAAAACAGAACTTCCAACATGTCCAACCCCGCAAAGAAATGTCACCCAGGCTGTTTTACCCGCTGTCCAGTTTCGCGCTTTCGATATTACGACAAAAGGAAGGTAATGGTCGGGCCCGAATAAAGTGTGAAAGAACCCGATCGAAAGGGCGGAAATGGTCAAAACCAACAGTTCATGTGTCATATCATGCGGTGCAGATCAGGTTTCTGTCGCCAAAAGCATCATCAATCCGTGTAACCGTCGGCCAGTATTTGTCTTCCGCCAGGGCTTTAACCGGGAATGCTGCTTTTTGACGTGAGTAAGGAAGGTCCCACACATCAGCAGTAACCATTTTTGCAGTATGGGGAGCTTTCATGATAACATTTATTTTCTTATCGGTTTCTCCCGATGCAATTTCATCAATCTCTGATTTTATCATGACCATGGCTTCAACAAAGCGGTTTAACTCAGCATAGGGTTCGCTTTCAGTGGGTTCGACCATCAGGGTGCCGTGAACAGGAAAAGCTACCGTGGGTGCATGAAAACCATAATCCATCAAACGTTTTGCAATATCAATGGCTCCAATTCCGGTTTGCCGGCTGATGCCATTGCAATCAACAATCATTTCATGTGCGCAACGGCCATTCTTCCCGGTGTACAATATCGGGTAGTAAGGTTCCAGGCACGATTTCAGATAATTTGCATTCAGGATGGCCATCTTCGTGGCATCCGTCAACCCGCTGCCACCCATCAGTTTGATATAGGCATAGGAGATGGTCAGGATCAATGCGCTGCCATAAGGTCCGGAAGAAACAGCAGTGATCCCTTTGTCCCCGCCGGTTTCAACACAAACATGATTGGGTAAAAACGGGGTCAGGTGGCTGGCAACCGCGATCGGGCCTTCACCGGGGCCTCCTCCGCCATGAGGGATGGCAAAAGTTTTATGCAGGTTCAGGTGGCAAACGTCTGCTCCGATATAACCCGGGCTGGTCAGTCCGACCTGAGCGTTCATATTGGCGCCATCCATGTAAACCTGTCCGCCGTTTTCATGGATTATGCCGATTATTTCCAGGATATCTTCTTCAAAAACCCCATGGGTTGAGGGATAGGTCACCATCAGCGCCGAAAGTGTATCTTTATAGAGAAGAGCATGCTCCCGAAGGTCATGAAGATCGATATTGCCGTGATCATCACATTGAATTACCACAACCTTCATTCCTGCCATGGCTGCGCTTGCCGGATTGGTCCCATGGGCGGAAGATGGAATGAGACAAACATTCCGGTAGCCTTCGCCATTGGCGATATGGTACTGACGGATTACCATCAAACCTGTATATTCACCGGCAGCTCCTGAATTGGGCATGAAGGAAACTGCGTCAAATCCGGTGATTGTAGCCAGGTCTTTGGCAAGTTCACCGATCATGAACTGGTACCCTTCGGCCTGGTCCCTGGGAACAAATGGATGGATGCCCCCGAATTCGGGATAACTCAGGGCAAAAAGCTCCGATGCCGCATTCAGTTTCATCGTACAGGAACCCAGGGGTATCATCGACCGGTTCAAAGATAAGTCTTTGATCTCCAATTTTTTAATATAACGCATCATCTCCGTTTCGGAATGATAGGTGTTAAAAACTGCATGGGTCAGGTAGTCCGATGTCCGTGCCTGTTGGTGCGGGAAAGTAACAATCTTTTCACACTCTGTCGGATTGCAGACAAATTCATGGTAAGCCTTCCCGTTGGCTTTGGCAAAAACCCCCAGAAGTGTATTGATATCCGTCAGAGAGGTTGTTTCATCGATGCTGATACCGATATGTGTTTCGTCGATATACCTGAGGTTCATCTTGTTTTCAAGAGCCCCCTTTCGGATTACATCCATGGAAACACCAGCGGGCAATTGAATAAACAGCGTATCAAAAAAATGGTGGTTGAGTTGCCGATATCCGTATTTCTGAATTTCCAGTGATAAAACCCCGGTAAGGATGTTGATGTGACGGGCAATCTGACGAAGCCCTTTC
>DYSO01000048.1 GCA_020718225.1 Draconibacterium orientale
TTGAGTTCTAATGTTTGCTGGTACCGGAACATTTTTCTGACATCGGTCCCTGTTTGCCAGTAAAAGCTATAATTCAGCGGCGTCTTATAAACCCATCCCCAGGTCCTGGGTTCATAATAGTCATTGAAACCGAGCGGTTCTATTTCCAAGGCCAGGGTACTCACCCACTGGTTAACAAATTTGGTACTGTTTTCTATCTCGAACAGGAGTGTTTTAAATGTATTGGGTTTATAAAGGGTATAATATTCAGTGGTAAAGGAATTGAAAGAACTGAGCATAATTCCGACCGGTTCACGAATGTTATAGGATAGCTCCAGACTGTTGAATGTTTCATTGTTGTAGAGCAAAAACCCCATATCGTTGGGGTCGTAAGTATCGCCCGTTTCCTTTCGTGTAAGGGTGTACTGGAATTTACCGCTGGGTTTTGAAACCGACAGGAGGTATTGATGGCCAAATACGGGTTCGCTTCGGGTTTGGTATTGCTGGCTGACATTCAGTCGCCCCAGGAAGGAAAAGGTATTTTTCCTGTTGCATAGTTTTACTTCAGTCCCTGTAACATTGGCATTGTATCCATTATCCGGGATCCAGTAATTGGAGTTGATAAGGGTTATATATGAATTGTTTTTCAGGTTTTGATCGAAAACCAGAACATTGTAATTGGTAAACGGCTGCGTCATAATCTGCCGGGTATTGCCTGTAAGGGTATCTTCAATGATTCCCCATGTATTGGTTGTCATTCCGTTAAACAAACCGACGCCCAGCCCTTTGGCATTTCTTCCTGAAATTTTTGTTGCATTGATGATTCTTGTCTCCTCCGGATTTTTAGTAACGATCTCGTTGTCTTTCACACTGTCATAGGGGGCGAAATAATTTCGTGGCTCACTTCCGACCCTGCGTGTATAGAAGATGCCGCATTTGTTGAACATTTCTGTTCCTTCGCTGAAAAACTGGCGTTTTTCATCATACCTAACTTCAAAGGGACTTAAATTGAGTATCTGATCGTCCGATTGAACCTGGCCAAAGTCGGGAATCAACATCATGTCGAGGGTATAACTATCATTGAGCCCCAATTTAAGGTCCAATCCGCCACGTGCGTAATAGGACCAGTTTTTTATGGCCGGGTCTTTTTCAATATATCCGGTAACGTAAGGGGAAAATGAAAGGCGTAACGGGGCATCAATATTTTTCATCCCGGTAAGGACGCCATAGAATCTGAAAATCTCATTGGTTGTGTTGTCAACAAAGCTCCAGGTCGAATATTCCTGGTAACGATAGAGGTTGCGCCACATATTGATACCCCATACCTGGTTTTCCACCTCCGGGAACCGCAAAGCCGAATAGGGGATCTTCACCTCTGCAATCCAGCCTGAATCGTTTACCCTGGTGGCGCTCTCCCAAACCGCATCCCAGTTGTAATCCTGCCCGACGGCCGAATATTTGCAATCGCCCTGCAGGTTCTGGGGGCTCAGCTTAAATTCGTACATATTCAACTGGTCGTTATAAGGAAGAATGTCAAAAGAGATATAATCGGTTGCTAATTGTTCAATCTGGTCACGTCGGCCAAGCTCCATACGGATGCTGTCGGGCGCGGGGTCAAACATGATGGCACCGATGTAAATGGCCATATCGTCGAAAGCAAAACGGATCTCAGTCTGAAATTTCGGGGCAGTCCCGTTGCGTGGGGTATATTCCACAAATTGTCCGGCAACCGGTAAGGTTTTCCAAAATGGCTCATTCAGGATACCATCAATTTTTGGGGGTCTGGCAATACGCAACGCTTCAATTTTTTTTCTGACAAGCGCTGCGGAATCCAGTTTTTCATTGGAGGTTTGTGCTACCAGGGCGGGTGCATACAAACAGCAAATGACCAAAACAGGGAAAATGTTAACCTGTAAGCGGAGCAGGAGGGAATGCGGCCAATGCTTCATCGTGTCCAAATGTAAAACATCATTCTGCGATAACAAAAACTATTAGATTATCACATATTCCCGATCGGTATTTCAGGTTGTTTTCAGGATGACTTTTTTTTAAAATCGTATAAAACAGGTTTTTTTTCTGAGCGGAAAGAAAATAATGCTGGTCGGGTTATTTTTGATATGTTGCCGGATTTACCGCCATTGGCGACCACATCTTTAAAAAGGTCACCACTTTTGTTGTATCATAGCCCTTCGCCTGACAATGTTCGAGGATCCCCGAATCCTGGATGTGCAGTTGTTTCCCGTCGCCATTGAGGACCACAAAGACCGGGTAACCAAACCGGTTGGGATAACCGAATTCACGGAAGAGATCATAATCCCTTTTTTTCTTATCCTGCGAAACCAGGAGGAGCATGTAAATATAATCGGCCTTTAACAGGGAGTCGATGGCCTTCGCCCCAAAAGCCATCTGGTGGAACCGGATGCACCATGGGCACCAGTTGCCGCCAAACTGGACCAGCACATGTTTGTTTTCCTTTTTTGCCATTTCTATTGCTTTATTCAGATCGGCACGGATGTCCTGGTTTTCATTGTAAGGCTTAGATGCGACCTGGCTAAACGAGGTGGGAGCAGAAAGCAGGAAAGCGATCAGGAGCATGAGGATAATGGCTGTTGATAAAGATCTCATAAGACGAAATTTGACCCGGCAAGATAGAGATAAAGTTTGAAAACCAAAAATGGAACGGACTGGAAAAGTTTTTGATGACAGGCAGGAAGTTGCGATTTAAAAAACCCGGAAGGAAAAATCCGGCATCATCGTAATTTATTTGGATGAAGTATCTGAAAAGGATACCTTTACTTTGTGTAAAATCACGCATCTATGGAATTAACGCCTCATTCAAACATTGACCTCCGTTTCGAACCATCTGCAAAAACCAATGGGAAATATCTTGTTTTGGATACCGAAACAACCGGACTTATTACGAAACAGGGCCCGGCAGGCATTGGTCAGGATTCATTGCCACGCATCATTCAGGTTGCCTGGTTGCTTTTCGATGAGGATGGTAAGCGGATCGGTGAACATAACCGCTATATATTGCAGGAAAAACCGATTCCTTCCTATTCTACCCGCATTCACGGGATCGACGATTCTTCTGCACGGGAAAAGGGAGAACCCGCTTTAACGGTATGGAATGATTTTATCAGGGATATTGAAAACTGTGATTATCTGGTTGCACACAACATCGATTTCGATATACCGGTAATTGAAGGAGAATTAAAAAGATTAAAAATCAGCAACGTTTTCGCAGGAAAAAGAATGATCTGTACGATGAAACAGGGAAAAGCATTTTGCAAAATCCCTGCAGCCGACGGAAACGGATTCAGATACCCCGACCTGGAAGAGTTGTACAAGATTGCCTGTTATGGCAGGTTAACGGACCCGCCATTAACCGGATTGCACGATGCCTTCGTAGATGCCGCAGTAACCGCGAAAGTTTTTTTTAAAATGGTTGAATTACAACAAATTGACCTGGCAGATGCACCCGAAAAACCGTTTAAACTACCCGATATCCCGGATAAAGAAACGGTGGTTAAGAGTAAATTCTTTGTCAATATTATTCTTCCGACATTACTGACCATTGGATTGTTCCTGCTGACCATTTATTTAATCATCATCCCCAGGTTCAGGGAAAACATCATGCTTGGAAAGCGGCAGATGATTAAAGAGCTTACCAATTCGGCATTCAGTATCCTACAGAAGTATGAACAGGATGCAAAATCCGGTCTTATCACTGGCGAAGAGGCGCGGAAAGCAGCCATCTCAGGGATCAGATACCTGCGGTACGGAGAAGAAAACAAAGACTATCTGTGGATTACGGATATGAACCCGGATATGGTAATGCATCCATACCGTAATGACCTGGAGGGAAAAAGTTTAAAAGATTTTTCAGATCCACAGGGGAAAAAACTTTTTGTCGAAATGGTCCGTGTCGCAAATGAAAGTGGTGAGGGGTATGTAGATTATCGGTGGCAGTGGAAAGATGACCCGGCCCATATCGTGCCCAAATTGTCCTTTGTTAAAGTATTTAAACCCTGGGGCTGGATTATCGGGACAGGGATTTATATTGAGGATGTCAATAAAGAAATTCGTTTACTGACCCGGCGTTTGGTATTTGTGACCCTGGCCATCTCCCTGGTCATTGCCATGCTGTTGACCTACATTACCCTTCAAAGCATGAAGATCGAAAAGAAGCGAAAAAAGGCAGAATCATTATTAAAGATATCAAAGGAAAAATATAAAACACTGGTTGATGCTTCCAGTGAAGGATTGATCATGATCATCGACAATAAAATGATTTTTTTTAATCAGAAATTCCATGAACTGACCGGATACAACGAAGATGAACTTTTAAACCAATCGTTTGCTTTTCTGCTCAGCGACACAAACATTCCCGGGACCCTCAAGATATTTCAAAACCGGGAGCTTCCCGACGGCCACTATGATTTAATCCTGGTTTCCAAAATGGGGGCGCCCATTGAAACCGTTGTCGTGGTTACCTCCATCCTGTTTTATGAAAAACAGGGGAAACTGATAACCATAAAAGACACCACACTCATGAAACATCCTGAAGGGAAAGCGGAAGATATGATCAGGCTGATGGAGTTTGCCGGCTTTGGATTTATCCGGATTTTACTCGATGAAAAAGGGAAAATCCTCTATGCAGGACAATCCATTGTGAAGATGCTCGGTTTTGAAAACTTCCGGGAGCTTTCACAATTTACCATTCTTGATTTTTTCACAGATGCCGGAGAAAAGAAGAAATACAGAAAACAGTTATTGAAAGATGGAAAAATTAAATCTGCGGAAATGCACGTCAAGCGAAAAGATGGCGTTGTTTTCACCGTTTCTGTTACGATGGTTACGGTTAAAAATGAGTCAAAACAGTGGTTGGGCGACGGAATTATCACGGACATTACTCAGCAAAACAGGGAAAAGAGAGAAATGGAGGAACTTATTTCCCGGTTGGATGCCCATGCACATTTTTTACATACCCCGGTTCGTCCACTCATCCGTCCGGTTATCGATGTTCCAATGGAAACCCCTGTACTCCGGGTTATCGGGCTTATGAAGAATAACCACTCCGATGAGATCCTCGTGTCCAATGAAAACGGGGCAAGAGTCGGGATCATCACTTCGCGCGACATGATTGACAGAATCCTGTTAACAGACCGGAATTTTCAAAAGCCTGCCTGGGAGGTCATGACCGCCCCCTTAGTCTGTACAGATCTGGATGCGACCATTCAAATGACAATTACCCGGATGGAAGAGGCAGGGATTTCATCTGTTGCAGTAAAAAATGCTACAGGGGGGATCCTGGGGTTGGTCCATAAAAATGACCTGTTTCATGCGTTGGCAAATTCCTTTGCCTATATCGAAACCCGGATTGACAATGCACAAACCACCGGTGAATTGTCGTATCTCTATGGGGAATTCCGGAAGTATGTCCCTGTTATGGTTAACCAGGACCTTCAACCCGTCATTATCGGCGAAAGCCTGGCTTCCATTTCAGACCGGATTACCCGAAGGCTGATAACCCTGGCTTTTGATGAGATCGGGAACCCTCCCGCGGAGTTTGCTTTTATTGCAATGGGCAGTGAAGGCCGTATGGAACAGACCCTGGCGACCGACCAGGACAATGCCATCATTTTCGAAGATGTTAACGGAACAGAAATTGAAAAAGTTCAGATCTGGTTTAACAAACTGGGCGAAATTGTATGTAATAATTTGAATGTCATTGGATTTGTCTTCTGTAAAGGGAGGGTTATGGCGAAAAACCCACAATGGTGCAAACCCCTGCGAACCTGGAAAAATTACTTTTCCCAATGGATTTCCAATACGGAACCAAAAAATCTGTTAGACGTATCCATTTTTTTCGATCTGCGAACGGTTTATGGAAGCGCCCGACTTACCGATGAAGTGCGACAACATATCCACCGGCGCTCTGATGGGAATGGCCCGTTTTTTTATAACCTGGCTGAAAATGTGATGTCATTTAAGCCTGTTATCGGGATAACCGGAAATATCCACACCGAAAGGAGGGTCGACAAAGATTATTTTAACCTGAAGAATGCCGTTACTCCTTACATCATGTTTGCGAGGGTCTATTCCATTTTTCATAAAATCAATTTAACCAATACTGCGGGACGGTTTCAGGCTTTGTTCGAAATGCAGGTAATTTCCCGGGAAACCTATCAGGAGATTATGTTCGGTTATAATTTTCTGATGCAATTGCGTTACCGGGGCCAGGTTGCCCGGCAGCAGGGAGCTGAAGAGGTCAACAATACCATCGCCATTCAGGATTTGACAGAGATGGAAGAGGGCATCCTGAAAAAAATTCTGGGGCAGTCGTCCGAACTTCAGAATAAACTGAATATTGATTTTAAAAGCACTGTTTTTTAATCTGGAATTTCGTCAATCCGATTTTAATCGTTCCGGCGGGAAGAGTTTATCAATGATGGACCGGTCTTCGGGTGGCAACCCCATCAGCACGTTAAAGTTATTGCGTGCCGTAAAATTGTCTTCCCAGAGTTTTATGGCCTCAAGATAACTGTGGGCTGCTTCCTCCTGCCGGAGCTGATGGCGCTGAATGATCCCCAGGTTTGTATAGCTGACAGATAAGCGACGGGGCGTTTCAGTTTGTGCAAAAACGATGTCTTCAACCCTTTTTTCAATAATCTTGATGATGTTTTTCCCCTGTAACCCGGGATCATTTTCAGGGAAAAACGGGGTGACGTTGATTTTTATCTGATCTCTGGTCAACTTTCCGGCAGAGTCAATCCAGGTTGTATAAATTTGAATCCCTTTTTGGATGTTTTCCTCTGCCAAACGGAGCAAGGCGCCTTTTTCTTCAGCGGGGACGAGGCTGTCGTACAGCGCCATAGAAAGGAAGACAGAACCCCGGTTATTGAACAGCAAACCGGGTTCAAAGGAACTCCTGTATCCGGCTGTACTTTCGTAAATGCGGCTTACCGTATCCAATATGCGCAAGGCATCCGGATACCTGCGCTCCTTCATCAACTGATCATATTCTGCCAGTTTTAACCGGGCCCCGGTCACCCTGGGATCTTCGGAGCTGTTTTTATCATTGTAATATAGCCAGGCAATAAAAAAGCCGGTAGCAGAAAGGCAAACCAGGATCATTATAAGTATCCTGGTTTGCTTTGAAATTTTGAATAGGTTCCGAATTGACATTTAGTTGTGTACCTTCTCAACCAGGAATTTCCTGATCTCAATGGGGGTGGGTTTGGTGAGCAGCGATACGACAATATTGGTGATGATCGCCAGCGGAGCGCCGATCCAGGCAAAATACCAGACATTGAGCCAGTATCCCACAAACTCCTGCCCGGGTAAAGCGCCGCCGCTTTTTTCAACAATAAAATAGGTAAGGGAGAAAAGCGAGATGAGAATTCCGACGGTCATGCCTGCCGTTCCCCCTGCCCTGTTCGAACCGCTCCACCAGATACCCAGGAGGAACAGCGGGAAAATGGTGCAGGCAGCCATGGAGAACGCAACCGAAACCAGTTGTGCGATCATGCCCAGGTTCATCAGCGCGACACTGGAAACAATAACGCCCATGAACACCAATCCGATTCGCGCAACATTCAGTTGCATTTTCGGTGAAGCTTTTGGATTGATGATCTTTACATAGATGTCGTGCGAAAAGGCAGAAGAACCGGCAACCAGGAGTCCCGAAATTGTGGAAAAGGCGGCAGATATCGCACCGGCTGCAAGCAACCCGACAATCAGCGGGTTTACATCCCCCAATTGGGCGGTGTACACCACAATGGCATCTGAGGCCAGATTGCCGACTTCAGGGTTGGATGATAATAGTTTCCCAAAAACCGAGTATATCGGAGCGCTCCAATAGAGCAAACTGATGAAAAACAATCCCCAGACACAGGAAAGGCGCGCATCGCGGATGGTCGGGGTTACATAAAAGCGCTGTAGTACATGGGGCAGTCCTGCCGTTCCAACCATCAAGGAGAAACAAATGGCGAACCACTGAAAAGCGGTACTCCCGGTTGCCGGATCCCAGGGCATGGCAAATTCAGGACTGGCTGTCAGGGCAACATTCTGGCCGTACGCATTTAACAAGGCAACGCCGTCAGCCATATTGGGGGCAGGTATTCCGGTGACAATATCCGAAACAATAGTCCCGTAACCAAACTGGGGCAACAACCAGAAATAATCAAATTTGTAGGTAAGGATGAACGTCGGGATAAGAAAAGCCACAATGATAATCATATACTGGATCACCATGTTTTTGGTTGCCCCGATCATCCCCGAAAGCATGGTATAAAGAATCACAACAGAGCCTCCGATAATCACCGACCAGGTATAATTGATACCCAGGATCCATTTGAACATCAGGCCAACACCGCCAAACTGTCCGACACAATAGGCAAAGGAGATCAGGATGGTAAATACGGCTGCTGCGCCCCTCAGCCCCTGGGAATAGTAACGGTCGCCAATAAAATCCGGGGCGGTGAACTTTCCGTATTTTCTGATCTGGCCTGCCATCAGTACCATCAATAACACGTAACCGCCGGTCCAGCCAACAACATAAGCAAGTCCGTTATAGCCAAAACCATACATCATGCCTGCCATACCTAAAAACGAAGCCGCACTCATCCAGTTCGACGCGATGGCCATCCCGGAACTTACAACGGAGATTTTTCTTCCTGCTGCATAGTAATCGGTCGTGTCTTTTGCCCGGTGGATCACCCCTACGGCAACAAAAGTGACAAGCATCGCAATCAGGATGATGGCCGGCTCTACTTTAAAACTCCCTTCCAACTGAGTGAGACTGGCTGCATTGACCAGTATGGGGAAGGATAAAATACTTAAGGTCAAGAATATTTTTTTCATATTACCCTGGCTTTCGATATTATTAATTAATTGTGGTTTGTCAGATATTTCTTGTCAAGGGCTTCGATCCGGTAGCTGTAGATCAAACACAACAGGACGAACAGGATCAGCAACAATTCGGCCGTATAAAAGTAGTGGAATGGAAAGCCCAGAAATTTGGTATCTGTTAAAACCGACTGATTATGGACTAAGTATAATTTCATTATTTGAGGCAATGCTTCCACATCCGCCGTTGTCAACCCGTGATCTTTTTCATTTAAACAATAGGGGAGCAGGGTGGCTTCCACGCTGGTCGGTTCAATCCCGATCCGGGCATCCAGCATTTCATTGATGGCTTTCTTGGTTTCAGAAAGGGTGGTTTGTAACTGAATATACGCATCATCGGTGGCGCTGGTAAGATTTTCCCTTGCATCGCGGAGGGTCAGGACGTATCCGGATAAAACGACCTTTTCAGAATCGCTGACCATGCCGTATGCCGCGGTTGTAATTCCATGCCGGAGGATCTCTTTCTTATCCTTTTTAACAGATGATTTTCCGTAAACGGCAATGAGCGCCTTAATATAATCCTGATTCTCAGTAACAGAGGCATTCCCGGATTTCACCTTATCCCAAACGGATTCAAACGTGATATACGTTTTTTCGGGGGTCGGCTTCTGCAGGATTACCAGCAGCAACTGGAAGCCAAAAACCGCGACGGCCCAGATCAATATCATGGTAACGATGATATTTCTGTTACGCCTCCCATGTTCGGTTGTAGGTTTGAATAGATTAAAATGATACTCGTTGTCGTTTGTTTTCACGTTGAGGTCTCCTTTTCCATTGTTTAATGAATATATTGTGACGAGGAAAAATATGATGGGCTGATAAAAGATTCACAAATGGCTGGTCAAAAATAGAATTATTTCCCGGAAAAAAAAATTTTGATTGCACAATCTGAGCCGATGAAAGCATTTGCAGTAATTTTTATCAAAACATTCAATACATTTGAACCCCAAAAATTCTATTTATTATGAAACAACTTCGGCATAAGGATCGATTGGTTAATTTCAACCCTTTTTCAGGTAAATACATTTACATTATCTTAATCTTACTTTCATTTCTGTTCATCCCGATGTTTGTCTTGGCGGGAAATGGAGTTCCACCGTCGATAGGAAAGATCAGGGTTGAATTCATTTTATTTGCACTGACCCTGATTGGTGTTGCAGTTTTCCACGACAAGACTTTTTATGTGGCCATCATCGGGTTGTCGGTCATCCTGATATTCAAATTCATTTTCGATCCGGCATTTCACGCCGGGGAACATTTTTTTGGATCAACCAACCTGATTACCCAGGTCATTCATAAAGACATGCGACAGGGAGAATGGGGCATTCTGTTGAATTTGCTTGGGCTGTTGCTGGGTTTTGCCATCCTGGCCAAACTTTTCGAAGAATCGGGAGTTCCTGATTACCTGCCCAAATGGCTTCCCAATGACTGGAAAGGTCCTTTTGTACTGTTAATTTTTATATTCATTCTCTCATCCTTCCTCGACAATATAGCCGCGGCGCTGATCGGCGGCACCATCGCACTGGTGGTATTTAACAAAAAAGTGCATATGGGTTATATTGCGGCTATTGTGGCAGCAAGTAACGCAGGTGGGTCCGGCAGTGTGGTGGGCGATACCACAACAACCATGATGTGGATTGACGGAGTTAGTCCGTTTAATGTTTTACATGCATACATTGCCGCTGGTTCCGCACTCCTTATCTTTAGCTGGTACGCTTCAAAACAGCAGGATAAATATCACCCTATAAAAAAGGATCCGCAGCCCGGCATTAAAATCCGCTATGGAAATTTAATCGTTGTCTTTGCAATGCTCGTGGGGGCCATCCTGTCAAATATATATTATGATATGCCTGCCCTGGGCGTTTGGGTTGCCATTCTGATCGGATCGCTTTTCCTTAAAACACCGTGGAAAGAAGTCTCTTCCTCGTTGAAAGGATCGATATTCCTGCTGTGCCTGGTAACCAGCGCCTCCCTGATGCCTGTCAATGATCTGCCGCCCGCTTCGTGGATGACTGCCTTTATCCTGGGATTCGTATCTGCTGTTTTCGATAATATTCCGCTGACCAAATTATGCCTTGAACAGGGCTGTTATGATTGGGGTATGCTCGCCTACTCGGTGGGGTTCGGGGGTTCGATGATATGGTTTGGTTCATCGGCCGGCGTGGCTCTCTGCAACCGGTTTCCAGAGGCCAGGCATGTTGGTTTGTGGCTTAGAAAAGGCTGGCATATCTTGTTGGCTTATATTGTTGGCTTCTTTGTTTTATACCTGATAAATGGCTGGGTACCCGCCGACACCAGGGATATAAAAGTCAAGGATTGTCCCTGTATCGATTGCCCGGATCAATCGCCAAAGGGAAAAACTTCAGCTATTTTACCAACTGACAGGGGAATAATGGGAATCCACCCTGTTTCGGTTAAATAAATACAAAGGATGCAACTTCAAATTTTCAGTATCATACACGAATCAACAAACCGATGAACATGAGAAAACATCTTTATCTTTTTTGCTGCTTGCTGATGGTTTCATTCGTTTTGCAAGCTCAGACATCCGATCCGAAAGCACAGGCCAAAGAATCCAAGGCCATTGAAAAAGAGAAAAAGTCGCCCTTATTCGGGATTGCCTTTTCGGGATTTGTGAAAACAGATTTAATCTTCGATTCCCGACAAACAATAGCTTCCCGTGAAGGTCATTTTCTATTGTTTCCGGAAAATGAAAAACTGGATGCCGACGGGAACGATATCTATGCAAAGGCCAATTTTAACATCCTTTCCATACAAACCCGTCTGGCTGGCTCCATTACCGGTCCCGACGCGCTGGGCGCAAAAACCTCCGGGTATATTGAAGCTGAATTTTTTGGCAATATCAATCCGAACATCAATACGTTCAGGCTTCGTCACGCCTGGATCAAGCTGGCATGGTTAAAAACGGAATTGCTGGTCGGACAGTGGTGGCATCCCATGTTTGTCCCAGAGTGTTCCCCTGCTACCGTTTCGTTTAATACCGGCGCTCCGTTTGTGGTTTTTTCACGCAACCCACAGATCAAACTTACCCGCTCGTTTGGTAAGCTGAAGCTGGCATTGACGTTTCTCTCCCAGATCGATTTCACCAGCGACGGACCGGACGGGCCCAGTCCGAAATATCTGAGAAATTCAGTCTTACCTGAAAGCGACCTGCAGATTCAGTTTGCAACCAGGAGCGAAAAGGGTATTGAATTCATGATCGGAGCGGGAATCAATTACCAGATGCTGACGCCGCGGTTATCCACCACCGTTACCTTTATACCAGCAATGGATACAGTGATCAATGGAAAGGTAGTGCATAACGACGCTGTTACGGCTACTTATAAAACCGGTACAAAATCCTCCGCGATGGCTTACAACCTTTATTCGAAGCTGGTACTGAAACATGTAACAATGAAAGTAGGAGGGGAATATGGCGGTAACAACAATGCCTACACGATGTTGGGTGGATTTGCCGTTAAATCGGTAACCGATGTCGATAAGAACCTGGTGGATTATGCCAATATCCGCTCATTTTCCGCCTGGGCAGAGATTCACACCAATTCTATCCGCTGGCAGCCGGGACTTTTCCTTGCTTATGGAAAAAATCTCGGTGCGGCCGAAGATGTGAAAGGCCCTTATTATGTCAGGGGGGGCAACATTGATTATGCTTACCGGATTTCGCCCCGGTTGATTTTTAATGTAAATAAATTCAGGCTTGCCGGGGAGCTTGAATATACGGTAGCAGCTTATGGAAAAACGAATAATAAAGGAATTGTTTACGATACCAAAGAAATCGGCAATCTGAGAATCCTGATCGGGGCTTTTTATTTCTTTTAATCCAATGTAAAATGGTAAAATGGCAAAATGAAAAATAGCAAAATGCAAAATGGTAAAATAGAGGTTACAAGCCCTGTTTTGCCATTTTACCATTTTACCATTTGTTTTTTACATCCCGTACCTTTCGATTATTTCTTGCTTGCTTTTTCCCAGGATGTCATATTTCTTCCCAACCTTCCGGAACGCTTCCAGCGCTTTTTCAAGATGATGAAGTTCATGTCCGGCCGATATCTGGGTGCGGATTCGTGCCTGTCCCTGAGGGACAACCGGGAAAAAGAACCCGATGGCATAGATGCCTTCTTCATAAAGGTCGCGCGATACATCCTGGGCCAGTTTTGCGTTGAAAAGCATGACCGGTACAATGGGGGTATCGCCCGCTTTGATGATCAGTCCGGCATCGATCAATCCTTTGCGCCAGAAAGCGGTATTGCTTTCAAGTTTGTCGCGGCGGTCGGTGGAGGCTGACAGGATTTCGAGGACCTTGATCACGCCGGCCACAACCGGTGGGGCAATGGTATTGGAAAAAAGGTAGGGACGGGCTTTTTGACGGCACATCTCCACGATCTCCTTACGTCCGGAGACGCATCCGCCGGAAGCTCCTCCGAGACCTTTTCCGAAGGTGGTGGTGATGATGTCGATCTTTCCCATCACGCCATACTGTTCGTGTGTCCCCCGGCCGGTCTTACCGATGAATCCGCTGGAATGAGAGTCGTCAACAAAGAGCAATGCGTCATATTTTTCGCACAGTTCCACCATTTTGTCCAGTTTTGCCGTATCGCCGTCCATGGAGAAAACGCCATCGGTAATCACATATTTCAAGCGTTTGTCGTTGTGCAACTGCAGTTTTTCCTCCAGATGTTCCATATCGGAATGTTTGAAGGTATCGTGCATGGCGCTGCATAGTCTGATCCCGTCAATGATGGATGCATGGACCAGCCGATCGGAGATCATCACATCGTCCTTGGTAAGGACGGCTTCGAACACACCCGCGTTGGCATCCATGCAGGATGGAAAGAGGATGGTATCTTCCGTTCCGAGGAATTTAGTGACCATCTGTTCAAGGGTGCGGTGAATGTCCTGTGTCCCGCAGATAAAACGTACGGACGACATCCCGTATCCATGCGAGTCGAGTCCTTCATGGGCAGCCTTAACCACTTCGGGATGGCTCGACATGCCAAGGTAGTTGTTGGCGCAGATATTAATAACTTTTTTCAGAGGGGCGCCGGTTGGAAATTCAACTTCAATATCCGCAGCCTGGGAAGAGTGGATGTAGCGTTCCTGTTTGAATAGTCCGGCATCTTTAAGTCCGGTAAGGATCTCGGAATAGATCCCGCGGGTTTTTTCGGTAAAAGCCATGGTTTCCTCCTTTTATTTCACGTATTCACTGACCAGTTTACAGATCTTGTTCACCGAATCAAAAGCTTCGGGGGTTGCTTTGTCGTCGGGGATAGAGATATTGTATTTATTCTCCAGGAACCGTTTCAACGATACCATTGAAAAACTATCAACGATACCCCCTGAAATTAAAGGGCTATCGTAGGTTAATTCCGTATCATCTTCAACATATTCTTTGATTACATAAGCTTTAATGATTTCATGCATGTTGTCCATTGTTTGTTTCTCCTATTTTTAAGGTTATTAATCATTTTCCAGGGTCGAGGTATCTCCGATTTCTTCTCCCCATTCTTTGGCATGCAATATCCGGCGCATGATTTTCCCGCTCCGGGTTTTTGGAAGGCTGTCGATAAATTCGATCTCCTGGGGCATGGCCAGTGGCGATAATTTTTTACGGACAAAGTTCATAATTTCGAGATCGAGGTCTTTACTGGCCGTAAATCCCGGTTTCAATGTTACAAAAGCTTTTACCACTTCCATGTTGACGAAGTCGGGTTTGGCCACCACAGCCGATTCGGCTACAGCGGGATGTTCTAACAATGCCGACTCCACTTCAAACGGGCTGACCAGGTGGCCGCCGGTATTGATAACATCATCGTCGCGGCCAACAAACCAAAAATAGCCTTCGTTGTCAATGGAGGAGCGGTCGCCGGGAAGATACCAGCCATTCTGAAATTTTTTCTGATAGGTTTCCTCATTTTTCCAATAGGTACGCATCATGGCCGGCCATCCGGGCTTGATGGCGATCAACCCGATTTTTCCACTTTCATTAAAAGGTTCAAAGGTTTCGGGGTGGATCACGGTAGCGGTAATTCCCGGGAAGGGTTTGCCCATGGAACCGGGTTTGATTTTCATTCCCGGGTAATTGGAAATCATAATCGAACCGGTTTCGGTTTGCCAGTAAGTGTCTAAAAAAGGTTTGCCAAATACACGTTCGCTCCAGATAACCGCTTCCGGGTTCAAGGGTTCCCCAACGGATGCCAGATGGCGCAGCGAGGATAAATCATATTTTTTTATTACCTCTTCGCCAGCTTTCATCAGGGAACGGATGGCGGTAGGGGCTGAATACCACATTGAAATCCGGTATTTTTCGATAAACCGGTACCAGTTATCGGCCGAGAACCCGGCATCGAGCACACACTGGGTAACCCCGTTACTGAAAGCCCCGATTATTCCGTATGAAGTTCCGGTAACCCATCCGGGATCGGCGGTACACCAATAGATATCATCATCGCGCAGATCGAGCACCCATTTGGAAGTCAGATACTGTGAGATCAGGGAATAGTGGACATGCTTGACCCCTTTAGGCTGGCCGGTGGTCCCGGAAGTATAATGCAACACCGAAGGCGATTCAGCGGTGGTAGGGTGAAAATCAAAGGTTTCGATTTTTTCTGCTTTTGCCATGTCGAAAGCCACTTCCCGGTTGGCCAATGGTTTTCCGGGATCGGCATCAACAATGATGATGTGCTTCATGTAGGGCATCTTATCGATGATTTTCCGCACTTTGGGGAGGTGTTTTTTTTGGGTGATAATGGCCGTGGTTTGCGCATTATCGAGACGGATAAACAACGAATCGTCGCCAAAAGCCGAAAACAAAGGTTGAGCAATGGCCCCCATTTTTAAAATACCGAGAAAACCGATATAGAGTTCAGGAATTTTATCCATAAAGAGACAAACACGATCTTCGGGCTTGATTCCCAGGTCCAGGAGAAATTGGGCAATGGTGTTGCTGTTCAAGCGGATGTCGTTATAGGTATATCGTTTCTCCACCCCGGTTGAACCTTCCCACAGCAAACCCGGTTTATCGGCCTTGCCCATCAGGCAGATGCGGTCGGAACAGTACCATCCGATGTTGATGATGTCGCCGGGATGGTAATCCAGCTCTTTTTCAGCAATATTCCAGTCAAAATTTTTAATACGTTCGTCGTATGATCCGATATTCAGCATAAGCAAGGGATTAAAGTTTGTTGTTTTCAGTTTCGATAATTACGATGGCAGTGGCCATCTCTTTTAAGTGCGATAAAGATACATGAATTTTTGAAATGCCCAATTTTTCAGACCACTCTTTTGCTTTTTCAAAAACCCGGACATGTGGTTTTCCCAGTTCATCATGGTAAATTTCGATATCGGAAAACCGGATCCCAAAACGCCAGCCTGTGCCGATTGCTTTTAACATGGCCTCCTTGGCCGAAAAACGGGCGGCATAATGTTGAAATTTGTTTTTTTTTGATTCGCAGTATTCAATTTCAACCGCCGTGAAAATTTTATCCCTGAAACCAATGTCGCGCTCCATTACTTTCCGGATCCGCGTTACTTCAATAATATCTGTTCCGATGCCGTAGATCATGGTACTAAAAAATTGAAAGATGCAAAACTATAATAAACAGAACAAGAAAATTTTCTTGTTGAAAATTTTCTTATTAATTGTGTGACTTTTTCATCAAAAAGTGGATTAAACAGAAAATACAATGTAAAAAACATTCCCAAAATCTGTAATAAAAGAAAGCATGCAGCCATGAAAAACCAGAAAAATTTATCCGCAATCCCCGAAGAAACAATTATCAGTAAAATTTACCAGATCAGGGGACAGAAAGTGATGATAGACCGTGATCTGGCGGAACTTTATGGATTAGCAACGAAAGCGTTGAAGCAAGCTGTCAAGCGCAACATTGAAAGGTTTCCGGAAGATTTTATGTTTGTAATGACGGATGATGAGTTTCAGAATTGGAGGTCACAATTTGTGACCTCCAATTCTGAAAGGATGGGTTTGCGATATTCTCCATTTTGTTTCACTGAGCAAGGGGTTACAATGCTTTCATGTGTTTTAAACAGCAAAAAAGCAATTGAAACAAATATCCGGATTATCAGGGTATTTACAAAAATGCGGGAGATGCTCTTAACGCATCAAGATATTGGCTGAATTTTATTTTGATGTGCTGAAATAATGCTGACCGTTACCGGAAGATTAAAAACAATCATTCCGGCAGGAGGCTATATCGCCCCGAGTTTTTTTCCGACCTTCCTGAACTTGTCCAATGCAAAACCGATTTGTTCCATCGAATGGGCAGCGCTGATCTGCACGCGGATGCGCGATTTGCCTTTGGGGACTACCGGGTAGTAGAATCCAATTACATAAACGCCCTCTTCTAACAATTCATTGGCAAACTTCTGCGATAATTTTGCATCATCGGGAAGGTGGCCGAACAGGACCGGGACAATAGGATGGATACCGGGTACAATACGGAACCCAAAATCTTCCATCCCTTTCCTGAAAAGTCGGGTATTTTCAAATAATTTATCCCGGAGGGCTGTGGTTTCCGAAAGCATTTTCAGCACTTCGAGGGTAGCGCCTGTGATGGCTGGGGTCAGTGTATTTGAAAACAGGTATGGCCGGGACCGCTGGCGGAGGATTTCGATGATCTCTTTTCTTCCGGAGATACATCCTCCGGAGGCGCCACCCAGGGCTTTGCCAAAAGTGGTCGAAATGATATCGACACGGCCCTGGGCATTGCAATATTCTATGGTCCCGCGGCCCGTTTTCCCGACAAAGCCGGTTGCATGTGAATCGTCCACCATCACCAGGGCATCATATTTGTCGGCCAGGTCGCAGATTTTATCCACCTGTGCAATGATGCCATCCATGGAAAAAACGCCATCGGTGACAATCAATTTATAACGGGCTACGGAAGCATCCTGCAAAACATCCTCCAGGTCTTCCATGTTGTTGTTTTTATAACGGAAACGCTGGGCTTTGCTAAGCCTCACGCCGTCGATGATGGAAGCGTGGTTTAATTCGTCGGAGATGATGGCATCCTTTTCTCCCAACAGGGGTTCGAATACCCCCCCGTTGGCATCGAATGCAGAAGAGTACAGAATGGTATCTTCCGTGCCAAGAAATGTACTTAAGCCCGCTTCGAGTTCTTTATGGATTTTCTGGGTGCCACAGATAAAGCGTACCGAAGACATGCCGTACCCGTAACGGAAAAATGTATAATTCGCCCCGGCCATAACCCTCGGGTCGTTGGATAACCCCAGATAGTTATTGGCACAGAAATTCAACACCTTATGCCCCTGGTCGGTCTGGATTTCCACCCCCTGGGGCGTTGTGATAATCCGTTCGGTTTTATAAAGCCCGTCATGATGTATGCCTTCGAGCTGTTTTTGAAGATCCTGCTTGATTTTTCCGTACATGGCCGCTGTTCGTTAAACATTATAAAAGGAGGCCAAAATTAAGAAAAAAACGGTATTTTTGGGTTTAATAAAAGAAGTCAAAATGAAACAAAGATCCCGCTGGTTCCCCCTTTTTTTCTTTTCATTTGTTTTGGTTGCCCTGACCCCTGCCTGTGAAAAAAAATCGTCATCGCCCGATTATCCCCAATTGCTTGGAGCATGGGAGGGAGTGACTTCCCAGGACAAACAAATACAATTTTCAATCAGCAATACGGATGAAATTCTGTATGTTACCTATTATAAAATCGTTGTTAACTTTCCTGCTGGTGGACAGCAAACCCTTCAACGGCATATTTCGACAGGAATTGTTGCCATGAACGATAAAAACTTCAGGATTCCCCTTGGCAATGGAACTTACGGGGAGGCATATCTGGATGGATCTTTTAACCTGGTCACCATGGCGCTGACGGGTTCTTTTCGGATCTATAATCCGGCAGTCCCCAACGACTATGCAACCGGTTTTTATACCGCCGGAAAAACAAAATAAGCCGGGCGCTGAAACGTGAGGAAACGCCAGCCTATTGTTGATGAAATCGTTCACAAATATTCACCATTTTGTCATATTTTCAATTCATATTATCGTGTTCATTGTTATTTCTACTTTAACAGATTTGGTTTTTTGAAAATGCATTATTGATGTCAGCCTG
>DYSO01000049.1 GCA_020718225.1 Draconibacterium orientale
CTGCGCAGTCCTGTTTCCGTTCATAATAGTGATGGCCATCTGCTGGTTGAGTACCTGCGACTGATACTCCACATCATTTACCCCCAGACTGCCCAGGGTAACCAGGGAATCAACGATGGTTTTTATCTCCTGTTCCAACTCCTGATATTCCTTTTCAACAATCTTGAACCCGGCAATCGACCGTTGACGTTGCATGTCGTTTTTGGTCGAGTCGAGCAGGTCGGCAATTGTATTTGCAATAACAGCAGCCATTTGTGGATCTTCATCATAAACCGATATTTCAACGGCAAGATACTCGGTAGAGCGAAAACTAATATTTTTTTCGTACTCTTTGTAGAGTTTTGATATCTTGAAGCGGGAGTTGCTATCAATCCCATAATGTTGCATCAGGTTGAATTTCCGGATAACCCGGTCGCGAATTTTATTGGAATTAAGTATCTGCAACAATTGCTCTGCTTGTTCCGATTCTCCTAATGTGGTAAGATCATCCTGATTGCCCCCCTTCTCACTGAGAAGCGCCTTTGAAACAGAGCTGGAGCTGGCAGGAAAAAGGATAACGGTAGATTGGTACTTGGGGGTGATGAAGATGGGAAGTGAAAAAAACCACGAACAAATCAGCGTGGCAACCAGCACAAAAAAGATTGGTTTACGCCATTTGTACAAGAATATTACAAGATTGGAAGAATCGAATTCCTCATCTCTTTTACTTTCATTGAACATATCAGAAAAATCAATTTTTTGTCAAAAATAGGCATTTATTCGAAATGGCCAAAAGAAAGTTTATCATCAATTGGGAAAGGATACCATTACCGTTCTTCCCGTAAGATTTTCAGAAAGGCCCCGAAACTCCAAAGGCGCAGTAATAGCGCCAGAAGGACTGAAGCTGTCAGCATCAATCCAAAATTTCCCAACCAGGCAAAACGGGATGGTAAAAAAGGCCAGGGTATGACAAAATAACGCGACAGGATGTTAAAACTGATAACGCCTAAAATAAACAGCGCCAAAATGGCAATATAACTATAATTGATTCGAAACCTGAATACCCGCTGCACAAATATGATCTGGGCAACGGCCATGGTGAATTGGGTAACAAGGCTTGAGATCGCCGACCCCGCTGCCAACAGACGCGGGATCAGAAGGAAATTCAATATTAAATTAATGAATAAACCCGTAAGGGCAATATAATTTAGTTGGGTTAAATTGCCATTGGCCGTAAGCAAAGTGCCAAAAATATAGCTGGTCGAAACAGCAATAAACCCAAGGATCAAATATCTGAATACCTGAGTGGATGCTTCAATATGGGCATCGTACAACAACCCGATCAGCTCAAAACTGTAAAAAAATGAACCGATGGCTACAATGACGGCCAGGGTGATGACCAGGGTAAAAGAGAGTTTTAATATTTTATCAACCGGCTGTTTGTTCTTGATCATTTTCGAAAAAATGGGAACCAGCAAAACCGAGAAAAGATAGGCAATCATATTGGCTGCATCGAGTAATCGGAACCCTGAAGCATATATACCGGCTTGTTCATTACCCAATTGCTCCGGCAACAGACTTTCAAGCATAACAGGATCAAGCCGGTTGTAAAAAGTCATCAGCAATACAAGCAGGGCGAAAGGGAAGCTTTGCTTCATGATCATCAGGAAAAAAGGCCAGTTCCAGTTCAGCTTCCGGAAATGGGCTTTTTTTACCACAATTAAAAAAGCCGTTATGGCTGTTATGGTATAAGCTGCTGTTTGTGAATATACGAACCATTCAATACGAAACCGGGTTTCTGTAATGTGTCCAAACAAAAATACACCACAAAAAAGGATCATTAAAAGCCGGTCTAAGACCGATAGCATGCTATCGGTCTTAAACATTAAAAAACCCGAAATATTGGACCTCAGGTACAAAATGAAAGAGAGCAAAAACTGGTTCAATGCAAGCCAACCCAGCAACCGGAACTGAGCGGCGCTATAACCCAGGATCATAGCAATTAAAAAAGCCAGAAGAAAATATACTATCCCGAATAATAACTTCAGCACCAAAATTCCGGAGAAATGTTTATTCAACAGATGGTTGTTCTGGGCAATATTCCGGTTGTTGAAATTGGTAATCCCCAAATCAAGAACAATATTGAACAGAAAAGAAAAATTGAGGATGACAAAATAAAAACCGTAATCGGAAACCCCAACCGTCCGTTGCACGGTAAGATCGATCCCGAAAATCCATACGGGTTTAATGAGCAGATTAAGGAAAAGGAGTAACCCCAGGTTTGTCAGGAATTTCCGCTGCATGAAATAAAAATAAAAGCCATCCGGATTGATAACTTTTAATTATAACTCAAAAAATATTCAGATATTTGCTACAAACTTAATGAATAATTTTAATTGTTGACATCCCGCAGATAAATGTCCATTCATCCCAACTGATATTTAATCTATTATTCAGGGGGTGATGATCGTATTTAAACAGGGAAAAGTTGAACCTTCATGAACATTGCAATTAATACCAGGCTGCTGATACAAAACAAACTGGAAGGGATTGGCTGGTTTACTTATGAATCGTTGAAACGGATTACGACCCAACATCCCGAGCACCATTTTTATTTTATTTTCGACCGGGAATATGATCCTGAATTTCTTTTTTCCGATAACATAACACCCATCATTCAGTTTCCCCAGGCACGGCACCCGGTCCTCTATTACACCTGGTTTGAATGGGCCATCCCGAAATTACTCGAAGCCATTAAACCCGATCTTTTTCTATCCCCCGATGGATTTCTGTCATTGAAAACACCCGTAAAATCAATGGCTGTGTTTCATGATCTTAATTTTGAACACTATCCTCAGGATATCCCCTACTGGACCCGGCGGTATTACCGTCAGTACTTCCCGAAATATGCCGCTAAAGCAGTTCGAATTGCTACAGTATCGGGATTTTCAAAAGAAGATATTGTAAAACAATACCAGGTCAGCCCCGATAAGATCGATGTCGTTTATGATGGCGCTCACGATGCCTATCATCCCTTATCAGAAGCTGAAAAAGAGATGGTCAGAAATGAAAATTCCCAGGGGCTTCCCTACTTTGTGTTTATCGGGTCACTCCATCCCAGGAAAAATCTGGTCAACCTTTTTCGTGCTTTTGACCTCTTCAAAAAATCAAACCCCTCAGAGGTGAAGTTGTTGATTGTGGGCGCGAAAAAATGGTGGACACGGGACATTGATTTTGCCTACAACCGGATGATTTTTTCGGATGATGTAATTTTTACCGGCAGACTCTCCATCGATGAACTATCCGGTGTGCTTGGAGCGGCGCTTGCGCTTACCTACGTTTCCTATTTCGAAGGCTTTGGAATCCCCATTGTGGAAGCATTCCGGTGCGATGTCCCGGTGATTACCTCCAATGTGACTTCCATGCCCGAAGTTGCCGGCGATGCAGCCCTGTTTGTAGATCCGTTCAAACCAGAATCCATTGCCGAAGCGCTTTACAAAGCCTATCAGTACGAAAGTATCAGAAAAGAGCTGATCGTACGGGGACGTCGGAGAAAAGACCTCTTCTCTTGGCAACAAACAGCAGACAGGCTTTGGGAATCGATTGAAAAAGCAGTAAAATCCTAACCTTTTATGAACATTCTTTTGATTGGTTCGGGAGGCCGTGAACATGCACTGGCTTGGAAACTCCTTCAAAGTCCCTTGCTCTCCAATTTGTATATCGCTCCCGGAAACGCAGGGACCGCTCAAACCGGTACAAACCTGAACATCCCGGCCAACGATTTTCCTGCCATTAAATCAGCCGTTCTGTCATACCATATTAACATGGTCATCGTGGGGCCTGAAGATCCCCTTGTTCATGGGATCCATGATTTTTTTCTGTCCGACCCCGCCCTGAACCTTATTCCGGTCATCGGCCCCATCAGTAAAGCTGCCCAACTTGAAGGAAGTAAAGATTTTGCAAAACAATTTATGGTTCGTCACGGAATCCCTACTGCAAAATATAAAACTTTTAACAAAGCGACCCTGGAAGAGGGTATCGCTTTTCTTGAAACATGGGAGCCCCCGTATGTACTGAAAGCCGATGGATTGGCTGCCGGAAAAGGGGTCATCGTGTGCCAATCGACCGATGAAGCCATCCATGAATTTAAAACCATGGTTACTACCTCCCGCTTTGGTGATGCTGCACAAAAAGTGGTAGTTGAAGAATTCCTAAACGGAATTGAACTCTCTGTTTTCGTCCTGACCGATGGACTTACCTATAAAATACTACCCGAAGCCAAAGATTACAAGAAAATAGGAGAATCCGACACCGGATTAAATACAGGTGGAATGGGATCTGTTTCCCCGGTGCCCTTCGCCGATCATCGCTTTATGGAAAAGGTCGAATCCCGGATAATCCAACCAACCATCAGGGGATTACAGGCAGATCAGATCGATTACCGCGGATTTATCTTTTTCGGGTTGATGAATGTTGACGGAGAACCCTTTGTTATTGAATACAACTGCCGCCTGGGCGACCCTGAATCAGAATCAATCATCCCCCGGGTTCAAAATGATTTGATAACCCTCCTCCTGGCGGTCGCCCGCCAGCAGCTCAAAGATGAAATTATATCCACCGATCCACGCCCCGTTGCCACTGTCATGCTGGTATCCAAAGGATATCCGGGTGATTACGAAAAAGGAAAAATCATCTCCGGCGATTCACAGGTAACCGGCAGTATGCTGTTTCATGCAGGGACAACAACCCATCCTGAAACCGGCCATACCATTACCAACGGTGGCCGGGTCATGGCAATTACCACCATCGCGGACTCCCTGCCGGAAGCCCTTTTAAAATCATATGAAAATGCCGAAAAAATCAATTTTGAAGGGAAATATCTTCGGAAGGATATCGGCTTCGATGTTTGTTGATCAGCCATACAACTATAAACATCAGATATTTTGCATTTTATATTGTACATTTAAAATTTATCCTTGTACCTGAGATTTTTTAAATCGGCCTTTTTTATTCAATATTTTCTGATCGGGATTATTGGATTGGTTTTATGGCTCCCGGCATTTATCAACCCGCCCCAGATGCCGCCCCCGGATGGCCCGGTACTGCTATATGCGCTGCTCTATTCCATACTCCACGGAACGCCTTTGCTGACCACTTTACTGGGATTTATCCTGGTTTGCTGGGAAACCTGGTTTTTCGCCAAAATCATTAATAAAAATGAACTTGTACTGAAAAACGCTACTCTTTCAGCCCTGCTTTTTTTTGTTCTTATCAGTTTGTTCCCAAATCAACTAACCCTGACACCAACGACCTTTGCCCTTTTTTTTATCCTTTTAATCCTTCACCATTTAATGATCATTTATAGAAAACCTGAACACTTTGACCGGGTTTTTGCAGTCGGTTTCTATACAGCCCTGGCCAGTTTATTCTATCTTCCGGTATTGCTCTGGATGGGGCTGGTCATAATCAGTTTTTTTCTGTTCCGCTCGGGCGTCTGGAGGGAATGGTTCGCTGCAATCATTGGATTGCTTACCCCTTTTATTTATTTAAGTTTTTATTACTATTGGAACGACGAATTTCTGGCCAGGGCCTCAGAATATCCCGTTTTTTTTCAAAGACCCTATCTTTCGGAAAACATTACTAATCCCGGATTCTGGCTCCCAGAAGGGCTTGTTTTGATATTGGCCCTGTGGGGAACTCTTAAACTCTGGGGAGGACCTTTGGAAAAAACCGTTGAATTGAGGGCAAAACTCAATCTTTTTATATGGACACTGGTTTTTACCCTCCTGTCATCGATCTATTCACATACCCTGACAGAATATCACACAATGCTTGCTATCCCCGCCTTGGCGATGATTATCGCCGCAGCCCTGACATCCCTCAAAAAAACACGCATGATCGAAATGATCCTGCTGATCTTATTCCTGACGCTTCTGGTTAATAACCTCCTGCTCTATCCGATGGAAATTCGCTGAAGGAACATCCTATAAAGCTGAAATGCGGGCCGAAAGAAATAAAAAGCGATGTTATTAAGCCACTATACTGAAAATCTGGTGGAAGCAGGTTGCGATGAAGCTGGCAGGGGCTGCCTGGCAGGACCGGTATTTGCGGCAGCCGTTATTCTTCCCCGCGGCTTCCGAAACGAAGTACTCACCGATTCAAAACAATTGACAAAGCTCCAAAGGTCAAGGTTGCGCGATATTATCGAAAGCAAAGCACTCTCCTGGGCAGTAAGCAGAGTGGATGCACCCGTCATTGACCAGATCAACATCCTGAACGCATCCATCCTGGCAATGCACCAGGCAATCGCCCATTTAAACACACCGCCGGAACTGCTTCTGATCGACGGAAACCGCTTTAAACCCTGTCAGGGAATACCCCACTTGTGTATTGTCAGGGGCGATGGCAAATATCTGTCAATCGCTGCAGCATCCGTTCTCGCCAAAACCCACCGCGACGATTTCATGATCCGTATCCACGAAGAATATCCCGGATATGACTGGATCAATAACAAAGGATACCCCTGCAAAAAACATCGTGCTGAAATTTTGCGATCAGGCATCACCCCATTCCACCGAAAAAGCTTTCGTATGTCGGAACAACTCAGTCTGCATTGGGAAAATTGTCCCAAATCGCAAATTGTTAATCCTAAATCGTAAATTTTTCCTGTACTTTTGTTTGTTCTTTGCCCATTAGGAAATCCTATATGAAAAAACTCAGGAGCATCTTACTCATTCTTGCTGTTCTGATCATAATCCTCCTCCTGTCATGGTTCGGATACCATCTTTACCGAAGAATTGGCCCTCCTTCAGAGTCACCCTTTAATGCCATACCCGGAAATACGGCGCTCATCATCAAACTCAATAAAGCAGGCAATCTTCTCGAAGAACTTAACCGTTCCAACCTGCTTTGGAAAGCCATTGCACGGGTACCAGGGATTGATTCTGTGAGAAAAGAGTTGCAATTTGTTGACTCGGCAAGCAGAAAAAATGAAAAGATCAACAAAATCTTTCAGCAATACCACATCCTGATCAGCATCACACTCAGCGGTCCGAACCGGTTTGCCGCCCTCTATCTGGCATCGGCCGGAGGATCTGATCCCGAGTCCTATATTCTCGATTTTATTAATGAACTCAGTGCCGGGAAAGCGCTCGTTTCCCAAACCTCATATTATCCAACCAAACTTTACAGAGTTCAGGCAAAAGGAAACCCGAAACCCTTTTATTTTGCAGTACTCAAAGGGGTCTTCCTGGCTTCCTATCATCCCGACCTCGTAAAAAAAGCAATCGACCGGCTTTCGCTGAATACGCCCCTGGCCACTTCCACAGGGTTTCGTCTGGTTGAAGCTACTTCAGGAAAAAAAACAGATGCCAATATCTACGTCAATTATCGTTTTTTTTCCCTTGTCATCTCAAAAATTATCAAGCCCGAATTTATCCCTGACCTGATCAAATTTGCTTTCTTTGCCGACTGGAGTGGTCTGGACCTGATTATTAAAAAAGATGAATTGCTTTTCAACGGAATAACAGTCGCCCTCGACAGCAATCAGCATTTCTTATCTTTATTCAACGGCCAAAAACCTCAAAAAACTTCGATGGCTGATATCATTCCCGAAGAAGTATTATATTATACTACCTACGGATGGAGCGACCCCGGACGTTTCAGCCAGCGGGTGCAAAGCAAAATCCCCCGCGAAGAGACCTTTTCATTTGATCAGAATGCGGTTACCCGGCTATCATTAAAATATAAAGTAAACATTACCGATTATTTTCTACCCTGGATGGGATATGAAGGAGGGGTATTCGTGTTGCAGGACCCCAAAACAGCGGATGATATCATGATCACTGCTTTTCAATGCCCCGGCGAAAAAGAAGCCATGGAAAGCTTCAAAAAACTTGCAGGGAACTCCGGAATAAACCTCGACTCGACCTCATTGAAAGGACAACGCATATACAAAATGGCGCTGACAGGTTTTCTGCCCGCCATTTTTGGGGAACTGTTCGGAAAAACCGATGCAAAATGTTTCACCTTTCTGAACGGCTATATTATTTTTGCACCCCACCCCAACCACCTGGAACCTGTCATTGAAGCTTGTCAGAATAATGCAACCCTGGCTAAAAATAAAAAATATATTGATTTCATTTCAGGCCTCAATGAAAAATCAAATGTGTTTTTCTTCTTTAATACACCCATTGCCGTAAAGAAACTACATACCATTTTAAAACAGGAATTTATAGGGAAATTAGGCCCGGTCATAGACACACTCCGGAAATTTGAATCAATGGCTTTTCAATTTTCTGCAGTCGACGGACTCTTTTATTCGAACATTTTGCTACGATATGACCCCAACCAGGGAAAAGATGGACCTTTGGAATGGGAGACAAAACTTGATACAACCATCAAAGGTCGTCCACAGATCATTCAGACTTCAGCAAATACCGATCCGGTCATCATGGTCAGTGATGTCGCCGGAAACCTCTACATGATAAAAACCGATGGCAGCATCGCATGGAAGTTGCACCTGATGGGCGACATTAAAGGAGACATCCACCCCATCCGCTCGCCCATAACGGATTCTTTGTTTCTGCTATTCAACACCGGAACCCATCTTTACATGATCCGTGAAGATGGCCGTCCTGCCGATCGGTTCCCGATGCGTTTCCCTTTATTGGCAACCAATCCCATCACACCCTTCAAAACCGGAAACAATCAAGGGTACAACATTCTTGTAGCTTTTCAGGACCACCGTGTTTATAATTTTACGCTGGATGGACAATCGTCCGAACACTGGCAACGCCCGAAATTTGAAGCAGAAATCGACCGTCCGGTTGAATATCACAAGATCAATGGGAGGGTTTATCTGCTCATTTCTGATCGCCTTGGCCATACCCGGATTGTGGATCAGAACGGTTCTGCACAAATCACTCCGGGTTCAAAATTTATCCACGCGCCCAATTCCGGGTTCTACCACAACAAAACAAATAAAAAAGGGACTTTTCTTACGACCACCCCCCACGGAAAACTTGTTTTTATTGAGGAAAACGGTCGTACCACCGAAATTTACATGAACCTTTTCTCCCCGCAACACCGGTTCTTTTACGAAGACATCACCGGAAATGGTCAGCCTGAATTTATTTATACAGATAAAAACCGGATTGACTACTACAACCGCAGTTTTAAACTGCTCTATTCTTACAATTTCCGGCGGGATATTACAATACCTCCTTTCCTGGTCCATCTGCCGGATAAAAAGATATTGGTAGGTGTGGTTGCACCTGAAACAAATGAACTTTATCTGTTCGACCAAACCGGCAATCGCGAACTCGAATCAGGAATCCGTGGCAATACTCCCTTCGATATAGGCTATCTGACCAACACCGCTCACCTGAACCTGGTTGTGGGATCGGGAATTTATCTGAGAAACTACCGTTTATCGAAGCTTTAACACTGCCCCCGGATATGGGACTGCCCCTTCGGTGAGATGGTTGCGTTGATACAACATCTTTAGCTTGATCCCATGCAACTGCGAAATCTGATGAAAGGTTTCCCCATCTGCGACAACGTGGAACGGTGATGGCCCCTTTCCTGTTTTCCGCACTTTCTAAAAGGGAAGCCATTCTTTTCTGAGAACGATACGGTTGTTGAACAAGTTTTTGAATATTTATACCGATCGAAATCAGGTTTGTAATAATAACTACTTCAAAACCATCGGCATTACTGCATCTAAACGAAAATTGTTTTCAACGCAAACACCCGGCAATACGGTCTGAAAGCAGGAGCCGGGAAGATGGGTGCTTTGTAAATCAGCCTTTCGCCATCGCTTTGCGTTTCATTTCCTCCGGCATCTTTTCGATGGCATAACGAAGGGCGGTCCGGGGCATCTCCTTTCGATGGCCCAACACAAAGTCAAAGACCGCCTGCTGATGTGCCTGGCTGGCCGATTTCAGCATCCAGCCATATCCCTTCTGCACCATGTCATCCCGGTCAGTAAGCAGCAGCGTCGCCATATCGAAGATTTCAGGAAGAAACATGCCCTTGCGGGCGGGAACGATCAGCGAAACCGCGGAGGCCCTGCGCATCCAGCGGTTAGGCGACCCGGTCCAGCCTTTCAGGTTGTCAAGGAACACAGGGTACATCATGGTAAAAGAGCCAACGGGATGGTTGCAGAAACTGTCGCAGGCCGCCCAGTTCGTCACATAGCCAGCCACCCATTGCTCGAAAATCTGAAAATCCCCCGGCTGATAATGGCTGCGGACTTCATACACCCACTTGCAGGCGACAAACCCTTCCTCCATCATCCCTGATTTCCAAAGTTCTTCACAAAGACCGAATACCTCCTCTTTCGGGATTTTCCCTAATTTCCTGAAGGTTCTCCTGGCGATATCCGACACAGTGGCCGTTTTGACACCGTAAAGTTCAACAGGTTCCCTGAAATACCGCTGACCCGATTCGCGGACGCCCGCATCGGCATGTCGCCTGAGTTCGGCACGAAGTGGCCCCAGAATGTTTTCCATGTACAATGATTATAAATATTTCCGTAAAAGTACATGATGATCATATGGATACCATAGAAAGATTTGATTCGGACATTTTTTTTTTATATATTTACCCCCTTCATGCGTTCTTTTAATAATCATGATCTTTCCCCAGACGTTACTTTCCCATCGTATCATGAAATTGGAGTTATTGATAAAATTAAAATTGCAAATCATGAAAAAGCCAATTCTTACAATCGCCAGTACGCTGATGTGCCTGATTCCTTTAATACCCATGGCCCAGGTGGGGATCAGTTCAACAGGCGCCTCTCCAGATCCTTCTTCGATGCTGGATGTTAAAAGCAGCAGCAAAGGAGTGTTGATACCAAGAATGACCACCTCTGCAAAAACTGCAATCATATCCCCGGCTAAAGGGCTGCTCGTGTACGACAGCTCGCTGAACAACTTCTGGTTCCATAACGGGAACTCCTGGAACGAACTGATTTCGGAGCGGTTCTGGTTGCGAAATCCCGCAACCGGGTCAACCTATCTTGCTAACATGAACGACTGGTTAGGCATTGGCATTCCCGTCCCCGGATACCCGATTCATATTGTTAGTGCCAACATACTCAATGATGACCCTGTCTTGATGTTAAACCAAGCAGGGCCCGGAGACGCTTCTGCGTCCTTCTTTCTGAATCCTGGCCGGGTTTTTACGATCGGTTACGACAACTCATACAGCGCCTTCAAAATTTCAGATACAGCGGTCCTGACAGGAAGCGGATATAATGACAGGCATACCATGATGTCTATTAGCAACATCAATCCCGGCATTGTACATGTCAACCACCAGAGCAGGGCCCGTGCCTGGCTTGCAGGAGTTAATATTCCACCTGTCGGGCAAGGACAGTTGATTCCTTCGGGGATGTGGATCCAGCTTTTTTTTGATAACCTGAGCTTCAGCAGCCAGAACGAAATGAATGTTTTCCCCGGCCAAAATCAGGGAGCATTTTTTGTCAAGGAGGAGGGTTATTACCAGGTTAATGCCCGTACGCAATTCGCGGCCGATCCTCCGGTTAATTCAAATTCTTATGTCTCCATCGCGATTTTTGTGAACGGTCAGCCCCGCGCCATGGGCAACCGTTTAAGCATGTACGATGAGGACGATCCCAACCAGGAGAATAATGCACCGGTAGTTGCGGACATTCTACACCTAATTCCGGGGGATGTGGTCACAATCAGGGTATTTCAAACATACAGCGGAAGCAGTGGAATATGTGTCGGCGGAGCAGAGATCACCTACTTCTCCATCCACAAACTCAGCTGATAAGAATGAACGTCCTTCAGGGTAAAACCGGTAACCATCGATGTCAGTCTCTCTCACCCAGAATTTCATCACTTCGGTCATATATCGCCTGAGACCCGGCTGATCGAAATCAAAATCGATGATGTCGCCCCAGTCATACCAGGGGTCGGCTCCTACTATTCAGTAAAGGGCGACAAAGATTCGGCTAAAATGGCCCGGTACTAGAATAACATGGGAAGCGTTGCGGAACAGGCGAACGACCTGGAAATTCACTACCGGTATGAGAATCCTGATACCTCCTATTTTTACTGGAGCAAGGCCCATGAAATCTATCATGACCTTCAGGATGAAGGAAACATGATGATAGCCGAATTCAACATAGCCATCCTGCACCTGGACGTCGGGCGGTTATCTGAGAAACTACCGTTTATCGAAGCTTTAACACTGCCCCCGGATATGGGACTGCCCCTTCGGTGAGATGGTTGCGTTGATACAACATCTTTAGCTTGATCCCATGCAACTGGGAAATCTGCCAGAGGGTCTCCCCGCTTGAGACAACATGTCCCGGTGATGCCCCTTTTCTTCGCTTGGGTCCGAGATAAACAATGTCCCCGGGTTTGAGATCCGCTGCACTTTTTAAATCATTGTACCGCATGAGCCGTTTAGCCGAAATACGAAATTCGTGCGAAAGGGCGCTGAGATTGTCATCTCTTCTGACAATGGTCATTTGCAATTCATTATTGGCAAAAACGTTCCGGTTGGCAGGGCCGATGGCATAAAGGGTGAACTGACGAAGCCAGGGGTTTGCAACCGGGTCATCCAAATCGTGGACATTATCGCTGATAACCTGACCAGAACCGGGTTGGTCATATTGAAACAGAGAGAATGTTTCGATAGTCCGGATCAGACTTTCAGCATATTTTGGATTGGTAGCATAACCTGCCGCCTGGAGACCCTTCGCCCATCCTTTATAATCGGTTATTTCCAGATCGAATAGCCCCTTGTACCGGGTTCGCTGGGTCAGGAAATAGGAATGGTCGCGAAATGATTCCATCGGGCTGTCATATTTACGAAAACACTCATTCGGGGCATCATCATAATGGTTCAAGGTTTTTCCAAACCAGTCTGTGTGACATTTTATTCCAAAATGGTTATTCGCATATTTCGCCAGACTGCTCTGACCGGCATTTGACTCATGAATCCCCTGGGCCAAAGTAATACTTGCCGGAATACGGTACATCAACATCTCCTGAATGGCAATCTCCCTGTATTCCCTGATGTAAAAATTTACACGTTCCTGATAATCAGATGGTTGGGCATCCAGTATCCCTTGAATTATTATAAAAAAAAAGAAAAAACAGAAATAACTTTTTTTCATTTTTTGTTCTTGGATCAAAATCATCACAACTCCTTATTTATCAACTCCTTAAATCGATTCCCCCGTTCTTCAAAATTACTAAATTCATCATAGCTTGCTGCCGCTGGCGACAGTAGGCAAACATAGCCGGGTAGTGTCTCACGAAAGGCAATTTCATTGAAATCATCAAAGCGATGGATATAAAATATCTTTTTGCCTGAGTGGTCAAGCATCTCTAAATACTCCCCGATCCTTTTGCCGGCAGCCCCTGTAAAAATAAAATTACGAATGGCTGACCGCGATAAAAAGCCAGCTAAACCCGTATAATCAATCCCCCTGTCAAATCCCCCGGCAATCAATGTATCGACCCGTGGAACAGCCCTGATCGCCTCCATGCAGGCTTCGGGAATGGTGGCTATGGAATCGTTGTAAAAATGAATACCCCCGTATTCCCCCACATATTCCAACCGGTGGCCCAATCCTTTAAAGGTTGCAATACCATCTTCCGTCTCCTCCGCTGAAATGGCTAAAGTCATGGCGACATTAACTGCAGCCAATATGTTTTTTAAATTGTGTACCCCACGAAGGTACCGCTCCTGATGTAGCTTCCATACAGGGACTTCTATTTTCCCCGAAGCAAAAAAAAGCATGCCGTCTCTGATAAAACCACCAGGCCTGTACTCCTTTTCAACAGAAAACGGATAACAATGCCGCTCTTTCTGATAGGGGGCAACCTGCTTTACAACCAGGGGATCGTCGTTATTGAAAATCAGAATGTCCTGATTGTTCTGATACCTGGTAATGTTGGCCTTGGCAAGCTGATAGTCTTCAAAGCCGGCATAGGCATCCAGGTGCTCCTGAAAAAGGTTCAAAAGCACCGAAATATGAGGGGCATTGGAAATGTATTCAAGTTGATGGGAGGAGAGTTCGAAGACAATTTTTGTTTCCGGTTTGATCTGGTCGATAAAATGAAAAGCCGGATTACCGATATTCCCGACCAGTAACGTATCTTTCCCGGCCGTTTTTAATATATGATGGATCAGGCTCGATGTTGTACTTTTCCCCTTGGTGCCTGTTACTCCGATCACCTGATGTGAATAGGCCTGAAGAAACAAATCGGTCTGAGAGGAAATCAGCCGGGAAGGTGACAAGGTTCCGGTGTAGGTTGTTGATGCCGTGGCGTGCCGGCGTGATAAAGAAGAATTCCATAGGGGAATTCCGGGTGAACGAAGGATTACATCATAGGAAATAAGCCTTTCCAGATAGTCATTGCCCGTAATGAAATCAAGGTTGCGATCCTCTGCGACCAACGGGTTCCGGCGGACCTCCTCATTTTGATCTGCAATGGCAAAGCGCTTTTCGGGAAATACTTTCCGGAACACCACATAGCTGGACTGGCCCTCACGGCCAAAACCAAGAAAGGCTACCGACTTATTTTCAAACCGGTTTCTGATCAAATCGAGCATACCAGGCAGATAATAAAATTTTTTCAAATTCGGGGAGCAGATGATGGGCCTTACCAACCGGATTCAGAAATCCCCGGAAATCAATATCACCGTAATGCCGGTATTGATCCGTTTCAAGGTATCTGACCAATGTGGCAGGTAATGAACGGTATTCATATCCTCTGATGGTTTCACAAAGCGCCATGTTAACCTCATCGACCGTACCAACACAATCAAATGGTTTTTCCCCCGAAATTCCGGTAATCTGATCAAAAAGAGGTTTTAAATCCTGACCATCGACGCTTTTCAGTAAATTATCACCAAATATTTGAATTAATTCCGGTTCGGGTAAAAAAGGGGACAAAACAACATAGGTAAAAAGGCATTTTGCACATTTTCCACACCAGGTATCGGTACGGCTCCCGGCATTGCAACTTTTAAACACCTTGTGATAATGGGTCATATTCGAAAAAAGAGCGGCAATCTGTAATTCATTCAGGGGCCGCAAAAAGCTGAAATAATTGATATCGGGGTTGATATATTGGAACAGATAATCCCGGAAATCCGATTCAAATTCAAGTGACTTGGAGTATTGGTGATTGATGGAAGTACCTTCGATGGTGGCTTCATTGGCGCTGGATTCGTTCGACAGGGCAATGTGCCTGCACCCGGTAAGGACCGAGGCCAGCGTAGTCAAAAAAGCCAGCAAGGCAGAAAAAGGAGTGTGACCGTTCAAGAACCCCTGGTCGTTCAACGTAAGTAACAACGGGTCAAGGGTCCGGCGGACCTCAAAAAAGCCATCCGTTGTGAACCCTTTGGCAAAAATAGTCTCAAGGCTGGCTCCGCGGGGGTTCACAATCATCGGGATACAATGGGTGTGGGGAGTGAGCAATTCCAGTGTCACCGCCGAATCCTTCCCTCCCCCTACCGGAACAATCACGCCATCGTGGAGTGAAAATGGCTGCACCTGAAGATGGGTTTCCGATGTTGAAGTCAGGTTCATGAAATCAGCTTCATCCGTTTCGATGGAATTGAGGTAGAAAAACTCACCCAGGCCCAGAAAGTAAAGTTTTTTCCACCAGCTACACTGTTCGGGCGAAAGGGCAAAAGGCCGGATTAAAACCAATGGGGAACATGCCGTTTTCCAATAACTGATCAATTCAATCAGCCCAATGTTGAAAACAATATTGTCAAGCTTGGCGAAAAAAAAATCATCCGAAAGAAAAAAAGTTTTCCGGGGAATAAAAATCTTTGGGTGAAAATACCATTGATCGGACAAGTTAAAGGTATATTGAATCTGCAATCCGTCGGAAGTGAGGGAATAATCCTGCCTTTCAAAGATAAAAAAAGGAAATTGCCCTCGAAGTCGGGAAAATTTTTCCTGATGGTTTGATTTCACCCTGAATTGGTATTATATTTGTCGGGATTGCGGCCACAAATGTACTAAATTTGTTCCAAAGCCATGGAAAAACCACTGATAAAACCGAAGCAGGGCATCATCCTGATTTCAGAACCATCCCTGCGTGATTTTTATTTCCGCCAATCGGTGATACTGCTCGCCGAACATAACGAAGAAGGAACTTTTGGCGTTATCATCAACAAACCCATTGAAGCCCGTATCAATGATATCATCAAAGACTTTCCCGATAAGGATATGCCTGTGTACTTAGGTGGCCCGGTTAAAACAGACAGTATTTTTTTCATCCATACCTGCCGTGATATCGGGTTTAGTCTTCCGATCATGAAGGGGCTCTATTGGGGTGGTGATATCGAAGTGGTCCGTAGCCTCCTCGAAAACGATGTACTTACCGAAAAACAAATCCGGTTTTTCGTCGGATATTCCGGTTGGCATCCCAATCAGCTTGACCGGGAAATCAGGGAAAAATCGTGGGTTCTTTCCCATACCACTGCATCTGAAGTAATCAATAAAAATCCCGAAACCCTTTGGAGCGACCACCTGAGAAGCATGGGCAAAGATTATGCCATCTGGGCCAATTTCCCGACAGACCCATCTTTCAATTGACCTGTTAACGGATCATGAAAAAATCTGATTTTTTTGTCCTTGGCGGTTCGCTGTTGGTTTTTCTTCCGTTTTTCATTTTCCCATCCGTTTTCGATGGGTACGTGAAATTGAACACAGCCCATACCTATGTAATGAGTTTCGTTAAATTTGCCATTCTCGCTACCTTCGGAGAAAGCCTTGGGCTTCGCATCCGTTCCGGAAAATACTGGCAGCCGGGTTTTGGGCTCATTCCCAGGGCTCTGGTCTGGGGATTCCTCGGAATTACCATTAAAATTGCTTTTGTGATATTTGGGGATGGCTCCCCGATGATGCTGAAAACCATGGGGGTTGTGTTTCCTACATCCGATCCGGGGGATATTCTTCGTCAAACCGGGTTTTCCTGGATCAAATTATGGACTGCCTTTAGCGTGGGAACAATGATGAACCTCTTTTTTGCCCCCCTTTTTATGGCCTTTCATCGCATTACCGACACCCACATCCAAAGTACCGGAGGGACTCTTCGCGGATTCTTTTCACCCGTTCCTGTTGGCCGTTATATTCGCGAAACAGACTGGTTTAATTTCTGGGATTTCGTTATAAAAAAGACCATCCCATTCTTCTGGATCCCGGCACAAACCCTCAATTTTATGCTCCCCGAAGAATTCCGGGTATTGGTTGCAGCCATTTACAGTATTATTCTTGGCATCCTTCTTTCCCTTGCCAGCCTGATGCAGATGAAAAGAATGTAAGTGTGAAGCGGTAATAATCAGAAGTAAAATATTCAGAGTTGAGTTTGGCAATGGGAAAATAAATTATCTTTGTTCATGACACTGCTTATTATCCATTAAAGGCAATTCCAAATGTCAGATCCAGCAATTACTCCGGTCAATTATTATGGCCACCAGCCAGGTGAAAACATCGAGACCAGGGAACACAAACCCCAACCCTCCCCAAGGGCCCGGGCTGCACGAGAATTATACTTTGAGGCAAAATCGTCTGCTTCGATGGAATTTCCATACTGGTACACCCGCCGCTGGGAAGAACTCGAAGGAGAAATTCCCATTATCCGGCGTGCCGAAGCCATGAAGGCGGGTTTTGAACACCTGACACCGGTCCTGTATCCGGGAGAACTTCTGGCTATGGGCAAAGCCTCCTATCTCAGAGGGTCATATCCCATGCCCTGGCTTTCGGAAGCTTTTTTTATGGCAGCCGAAGATGCTTTGTACAAAGAGGCCCAGGAATCCGGAAAACTTACGGCCGATAGCTTCACCACCATGGGCAAAGGGGGAGGAAATGTGACCAGGAGCATCGGAAAGGTGATATCGGTTGCCGGCAAATTCGGTCTCCGGGTCGAGGAGATGCCTGTTCTAGTAGAAGTAGCAAAGAAATGGAAAGATAAATCGGTGGACGATATCGGCCACAAGTACGAGCAGATGGTCCCCGGGTACAATGAAAAGGAAGCGCTCATGCGTTCTGTGATCTGTATGTTCGATTCAGGATATACACTTCCCCAGGGACGGGAAGTTATCAACTATTATTATCCGCTTCAATTTGGCATCGACGGCATCATCCGTCATTGTAAAGAGAATCTTGCCGATGTTGCAGGGTATCCCGACATGGACCGCCTCTATTTTTATAAAGCGGTGATTCTCATGCTCGAAGGTCTTCAAATATGGATCAGAAATTATGCCGATGAGGCCCGGTTTATGGCATCATTGGAACAGGAAAAGCATCAGAAAGCAGAATATATGGAAATGGCAGGACGCCTTGACTGGTTATCGGCCAATCCTCCCCGCTCCTTTCACGATGCCCTTCAGATGATCTGGATTTTTCATGTGGCAGTACTTAACGAAGATGCCATTTCAGGTCTCTCCCCCGGAAGGGTCGGACAGGTTCTTAATCCTTACTGGAAAAGAGATGTTGAAAAGGGGTTGATCGACCGTACAAAAACCCTGGAACTGCTTGAAATGATGCGGATTAAATTTACAGAGATCGATTGCTTTGCATCCATGGGCGTGGTCGGAGGGGTTCTTTCGGGGAATACCTTCAATAACCTGTGCATCGGCGGATTGTTAAAAGACGGGGCTACGGCTGCCAATGAACTGGAGATGCTGATCCTTGAAGCAGGGATCACGCTCGATACGCCCCAACCTACCCTTTCGCTGCTATATGATGAAAAACTTCCGGAAGAATTCCTCCTGAAAGGAATCGAATGCACCAAGATCGGTACCGGTTATCCCGCCTGGGTCAACAACCAGGTTGCTATGGAATTCCTTCTGGGAAATTATGGCCATGAAGGATTAAACCTCGAAGAAGCACGCGCCTGGTCCATCGGTGGATGCCTTGAAACCTCGCCCGGGAGCTGGATGCCCCTTGAACTCGACGGCCAAATCCATTGGATCC
>DYSO01000208.1 GCA_020718225.1 Draconibacterium orientale
GCTGCAATGTAATTATTTTTTACTTGCTTATTGTGGATAAGCAGTTAAAAATATTAAAATTGTTTGACAAGGATTCGTTATAACCGGCGCTGTCTCCGATTAAGACAGAAAATCCGTTGTTTTTTGGTTCCAGCCTGGCTCCGTTCATGACCCATCTTTCCGTCCCTCCGGTGCTGAACCTAATGATATCCTCATCAGCGGTTTCCTCCACCTGTATTTTAGTATCATTATCGGCATCCCTGAGAATGTTTATATAGGGAGCAGATGTCCACGAAAGAACACCCGCTACGGTGGATGTCAATGCCTGGCCGTTCGATGTGGCGACTGCAGCAGGCAGCGTATAAGTAATATCGCCCGCCTGGTTTCCTCCCTGGAAAATTGTATGATAGACGGGCGACCCACCGGTTTCAATGATACCAAATGTTCCGTCCACGGTAAGTTTCTGGCCTGGATTGGTGGTTCCGATCCCAATCCGTTTGTTGGTGAGATCTCCATAAAGAAGGTCGGTCGCCCCGATCACCATCTGATTGCTTCCGGTGGCAAGGGGTGCATCCAGATCATACCCGATGATAATGTTGTTGGACCCCAATGTCAATGCATCACCTGCCTTATAGCCCACCAGGATGTTGTTGGAACCAGTCGTTAACGCAAGGCCTGATTTATAACCGAACAGGCAATTATTTGAGAACGAATTTGTTTCCACGCCATACCCTGCGTAGCCGCCAAAGACAGCATTAAAACAACCTGTCTGGTTATTTGTACATGCAAAGGTTCCCACCACCGTATTGTATTTGCCGTTTGTGTTACCCCAGGCCGACAGCACCCCGACCGCTGTATTGCCCGTATCTAACGTGTTGTACAGGGCCGATGCCCCGAAGGCGGAATTCAAGCTCCCGGTTTTATTGGTCGCCAGTGAAACATATCCCATCGCGGTATTGCCACCCCCTGTCGTATTGGAGCGAAGGGAATTTGCACCGAATGCGGAGTTCTGCGACCCGGTGGTAAGGGTATCCAGCGCACTGAACCCGACGCCGGTATTCCGGGACGCATCCAGGGAGGTTCCGGTCATGCTGAAACTGCCGGCAAGGATGCCTATAAAAGTATTCTCCCCATATGTCCCTGGAAGTTTATAATCGTGGATGAACGGTCTGGTTCCCTTGAAGATCACCCCGTTTATCCCGTTTGACTCGGTCGGTAATCTCAGTGACCCGGTGATCTCAAGCTGCTGCTGGGGGGAAGTCGTCCCGACCCCGAGCCTGGACAACGTATTGTCCCAATATAAGCCATTGTTGCCGCTGATGGCATTCGTTCCGATCCAGAAAGTCACCTGGCCGGGGCTGCCCGATCCGGTATGGTTGGCCCCGCCCAACCATTGCCATGAAGAGCCGTTGTAGTAATAAAATCCTGTAGCGCCATCGCCCTGGTATACCAGTAACCCGTTTGCGGGACTGGAAATGGCGGCTCTCTGGGCTTGTGACATACGGGGAATGAGGATCCCTTTTGATGTTGATTTTACGTCCAGCATGGCGCTGTTGTCGGGAGAGGAGTTGTCGGTGTTTATGGCGACCTGGGCCAATGACATGACCGGGATCAACAGCAGGGCGATCACGATAAAACGGATTCGTTTCATAAGAGCGGGTTTTTAAAATACCATGGAAAGATACAAAAGGATTCATTGAAAGTCAAGTTTATACTTCAAATTGGGAAAAACGGTCAGAATGTCCGCCTGTAGCCGATTTTGACTAACCACCCCAACATATTTACATTCAATGTTATAGGGTAGTCTATTTGCACAGGCCGGGAGGGATCAATGTGTCTGGCTTATCCACATTGGCACGTTCGCGTTGCAACCGTTTTTTCCTTTTAAAGATAGTGGTGAAAGTAAGTCCAACCACAATATTTAAGATGGTTATATCAAAATAGACCCAAATGGGAAAAGGCAACCAAGTGGTTCTCTTGAGGATCGATATCAATACTGCAAAGGTCATCAGGCAGGCCCATACCACGGTTATGAATCTGCAACCACGGATAAATTTTTCATCATTCCAGAGTTCCTTTGGCAAACCTCTCCGGGCGTATTGCAAAGCAAAGGGTTTACCGATTAAAACAGTAAACCACATAATGGCTGAAAGCGCCAAATTCGACACTAAATCCATTTCCATGGCTATCCACTTATTATTCAGGAAAACGACCGTGATGAGACAAATTAAAAAAAAGATGCATGTCCCCCATGGAAGGATAAAGCCTCGTTTTAAATCGCCAAATCCAATGGTAACCGAAGCAACCAGACTGATAACAACCGCGATCTTCAGGCTCAACATGGTGTGACCGGAAAAAAAGAGAAAAAGCATCCATGGGAGAAACCCCAGCATTAGAAGTCCAAGTTCTTTTAGATCAGGAATGTAACTTTCAGTACTCTTTTTCATATTTCTTGTCTTTATTTCATCCCGCCGAAACAGCTTTCAATATTCAACACTGACTTAAATCGCCTTTGTCTTTGATAATCCGATGTGCTTCTTTTAGTGCTTTTTCTGGATTATCAACAAAGCAAATAGAAGTTATGAAAGCAGCAAAGTCAAAACTTTTATCCGGGTATGGTAAATTTTCAGCAAAACCTTTTTCTACTGACAATTTTCTTTTTTTAGCATAATTCAACATTTTCTCTGATGGGTCGATGCCAAATTTTATATTCAACTTGTCTGCAAATATTCCGCTTCCAATCCCAATCTCAATCCCCTCTTTTCCAAACGGAATAACTTGTTTTAATGCAAGTAATTCTGGTTGTAGCTATTGCATTTTCCATTCTTCTGTTAACTCGTAATTTGTACTTCGTCCGCCAGAATCTTCTTGTCTTAAGATTCCTTTTTCAATTAAATCCTTTATGTCCCTTAGAGCCGTATCGGTTGAACATTTAGTAATCTTAGCCCATTTTGATGATCTTAGTTTACCTTCAAATTCATCAAACATTTTATTTAACATAATTCTTTGTCTATTATTCAAAACAGTTTCTTTGTTTTTATCCCAAAAGTCTGCTTTTTTATAAATACATTTCAATGTTTCATCAGTGTTTTCCAATGCTCGAAACAAGCAATTTAAAAACCAATCTAACCAGTCTGTGATATCGCCGGAACTGTGCTGAACTTTTTGTAATACTTCATAATATTTTTTTTCCTCAGATAGAATCTGGTTTGATAAACTATAGAATCTTTGAGTGCTTTTTTCTGAACGAGCAAGTAACATATCCGATATTGCTCTTGCGATTCGTCCATTTCCATCATCAAATGGATGAATTATTATAAACCAAAAATGTGCAATTGCAGCTTTTAAAACTTCGTCTATTTCAGTCTCTTTGTTAAACCAGTCTAAAAACAAATCCATTTCCTTTTTTACCTCGTTTGGCGATGGTGCTTGAAAATGAATTTTTTCTTTCCCCATGGGACCTGAAACTACTTGCATTTCTCCATCGCGATAACAACCAGTATCAATTCTATGTATTCCACTCCAACCTGAAGAAAATAATGTAGCATGCCATCCAAAAATCCGTTCTTGGTCAAGAATCTTATCGTAGTTTTGAGTTGCATCAAGCATCATTTCAACAACTCCTTCAACATTTCTGTCAACATGAACAATTCCCGCATTTTCTATTCCGAGCCTCTTAGCTATTGAAGAACGAACTTGTTCATAATTTAAAAATTCACCTTCTATTTCTGATGATTTTAAAACATCAAGTGTCAATGTCGATAATATTGTTTCTTCCTTAATTGAAAATCCAAGTGCTCCCATTTGGCCGAAAATTTTCCCTTGCAGATGTCGAACTTTTCCTATAATTCCGCCAATCTTTTTATCATCCCAAGTAAATTCAGGCCAATTGTCATATTCATAAATATATTTTGCCATCAACTATTTGTCATTTTGCGGTAAATATATAAAACTGCTTATCCCCTTTAGGCAAGTTGGTGAAGATTTTCGATAAATTGATCC
>DYSO01000050.1 GCA_020718225.1 Draconibacterium orientale
GTGGCTGCGAAGGGACGGTTGCAGGGAAGGGCAGCCACACTCTTGCTTTTGTGCGGTGGCATTTTCCTTATTTTCTTTTCTGTCTTTATGCAGCAAAAAATTCATTGTCATTGGGTCGCTGTCTTTTTTCTTCGGATTGCTTGTAACAAAGAATAACCCCAACAATGAAAACCGGCAAATTCAGATAAAGATATTTATATTTTACATCAAACCCGCAGCAGTGCATAAAAATATTTCACTGAAGTTTTGTTCCCTTTCGTGTTTACCAAAAAAACTGATTTTGAAATTTCAGGGATTATCAGCATCTTTGCACCAAAATCAACTACCAAAAAATGAAAAAACAGCATTTCCTTTTTTACATCGCAATTTTTTTAATGGCTGCCTCCTGCAATCAGGGCGTTAAAGATGAAACTTCCGCCGCAAAGGCTGACACTGCCTGGGTTACCGTGTTAACTTTTGAAAAACAGGCCGATACCCTGGCAAATAAACCGGTACGGATCGAAGGAACTGTTTCTCATACCTGTAAACATGGCGGAAAACGATTGTTTCTGGTTGATGGCGCCGACAGTATCCGGGTAAAAGTAACCACTGGCGAAAAAATTGTAAAATTCGACGAATCCATGGAAGGCAGCCGGGTACAGGTGCTCGGGATACTTAAAGAAGAGCGGATTGATAATAAATATTTAAATGAGTGGGAGGCCGAAGTTAAAAACCCCAAAGGAGGCCACGATGCGGGCGTTCATACCGGAGCCTTAGGCCATAAAGACGAAGATGCCCAGGAAAAACTCAATCAGATCAACAGCCTCCGCGCAGAACTGAAAAACAGCGGAAAAGACCATCTCTCCTTCTTTTCCATTGAAGCCATCAGCTATACCGTCATCAAATAACAATGCAAGCCAAAACCCTTCGCCGTTGGAATAATATCCTCCATCGCGATATCGGCTATTTATCTGTCGGGATGACCCTCATCTATGCCATCTCAGGCATTGTACTGAACCATTTTAAATCCGGTGATTTTTTTCATCCCGATTACAGCAAGTCCTCCACAGCGTACGTTGTTCCCCTTCCACCTGTGGGAAATGCCGATCAATCTTATGTTTTTTCGGTACTTGACAAACTTCATGCAAAAGACCAGTATAAAAGTTACATCACCGGGGAGGGTTATCTGCAGATATTTCTGAACAACGGATTCATCTATGTCGATCTGACCGATGGCAAAGTTCAACTGGAAAAAAAAACGCCCCGGTACGTTATCAAAGAGTTCAACCTGCTTCATTATAACAACCTGAAAAAATGGTATACCTGGTTTTCCGACCTTTATGCAGTGGGACTGATCCTCCTTGCCATTACCGGTTTGTTTGTCCTGCGCGGTAAAAACGGCATCATCGGCCGCGGGGCATGGCTTACCGCCATCGGAATCATCATCCCGGCCTTATTCCTTCTGCTCTATCTATAAAAACAGGTTGACCAGGTTGACCAGGTTGACCAGGTTGACCAGGTTAAACCTGTTAAATCTGTTTTTTCTTTATTTTTACCTTTTCAGAGCAAACTCAAACCTATTGCCATATGAAGAAAACAATTGCGGGATTCACTGCCTTCCTGCTCACCTGTTCACTTTTCGCCCAAGAGTTACCACTGACTCCGTTTGTTAATCCTTTTATCGGGACCCAGGAAATGGGCCACACTTTTCCGGGAGCCTGCGTACCTTTTGGCTTTGTTCAACTCAGTCCCGATACAGATACCGTCCCCTATGAAACGGAGGGAAAATACAACCCCGGCGTTTACCGTTATTGTGCAGGTTATCAATACCTCGACAAAACCATTGTTGGTTTCAGCCATACCCATTTCAACGGGACCGGCCATTCCGACCTGGGTGACTTTCTGGTGATGGCAACCACCGGTAAGCTTCAGCTGAACCCAGGTACAGCAAGTCATCCCGAAAGCGGTTACCGGTCAAAGTTCCGTAAAGAGACTGAAAAAGCTTCCCCCGGTTATTACAGTGTCTATCTGGATGATCCCGGTGTATATGCCGAACTGACAACAACCACCCGGGTTGGTTTTCATCAGTATACCTTCCCTGAAAGCGACAGCGCCCATATCATACTCGACATGGCACATGGCATTTACAATTACGATGGGAAGGTACTGTGGTCTTACATCCGGGTTGTAAATGATACCCTTGTGACCGGTTACCGTATTACCCGGGGTTGGGCCAGGAGCCGGTATATTTATTTTGCCATGGTCTTTTCGAAACCCATCCACAGTTATGGTTATGAAAATGACGAACAACCGGTGTACCGCGGTTTCTGGCGAAAATTCAAGGAAAAGGAAAATTTTCCGGAAATGGCCGGGAAAAAAATCCGGGCCCATTTTGATTTCATCACGAAAGAAGGGGAAAAAATCAAAATTAAGATGGGCCTCTCAGGGGTTGGAATGGAAGGGGCCCTGAAAAACCTGGTAAAGGAAACCCCCCATTGGGATTTTGAAAAAACCAGATCCGAAGCGCTCGCCTCCTGGGAACAAGCATTAAACCAAATCAGGATTGAAGGAACGACAGACGACCGGAAGGTTAATTTCTATACAGCGCTGTACCATGCGTTGCAATCACCCGTGGTTTATATGGATGTGGATGGCCGGTACCGTGGAGTTGACCAGGAGATCCACCATGCAACGGGTTTCACCAATTATACGACCTATTCGTTGTGGGACACCCATCGCGCCCTTCATCCGCTTTTAACGCTTCTTTACCCGGAACGGACTTCAGATATGGTGAATTCAATGCTCGCCCATTTTGATCAGAGCGCTGAGAAGATGCTTCCTGTGTGGTCGCACCATGGAAACGAAAACTGGTGCATGATCGGTTATCACAGTGTGGCTGTCATCGCCGATGCCTGGGTGAAAGGGATCCGGGGATTCGACGCAGGAAAAGCCTTCAGGGCATGCGTATCCACCGCTACCAACAAATATTACGACGGAATTCCGGTTTACATGAAGTTGGGCTATGTGCCGGATGATAAATCAGGGAATTCGGCTTCCATCACGCTGGAATATGCCTATGATGATTACACCATTGCAGCGTTTGCAAAAGCGCTGGAAAATTCGGAAGAGGTGTCAGGGATCGATAAAATGTCGGCGCTGGAATATATTCCCTTGTTTATAAAACGTGGGGAAAACTTCCGGAATATTTTCGATCCATCTACCGGATTTATGCGTGCTAAAAAATCAGACGGCTCCTGGAAAACACCCTTCGACCCGCTCAGCACCCATGGTCAGGGATTTATTGAAGGAAATTCGTGGAATTATTCTTTTTTTGTACCACAGGATGTTCCCGGACTGATCGGGCTGATGGGAGGCGAAAAACCATTTATCTGCCGGCTTGATTCACTGTTTACCATGCACCTCGACGATCGGTTTTTCGCTGAAACAGAGGATGTTACCCGCGATGGCCTGATCGGAAATTATGTGCATGGCAATGAACCCAGCCATCATGTGGCTTATCTCTATAACTGGACCAGCCAGCCCTGGAAAACGCAGCAGCAGATCCACCAGATCGTGAACACCATGTACCGGAACAAACCCGATGGTCTTTGCGGTAATGATGATTGCGGACAGATGAGCGCCTGGTATATATTCAGCGTACTGGGTTTTTATCCCGTCTGTCCGGGAACCACACAATATGCCATTGGGGCGCCGGGCATAAGCAAAGCCACCATCTCCCTGCCAGGAAAAAAAGCCTTCACCATCATTTCCAAAGGGCTGAGCGATAAAAACATCTATATCCGGTCAACAGCCCTGAACGGAACCCGGACAGATGGACCATTCATCAACCATGCCGATATCATTAAAGGTGGGATACTGTCGTTCGTCATGGGAGCAAACCACTAATCTGTCAAACGACTCCACCGTGTTTTTTCCATCACCGATGGGAACAAAAATAAACCTTTACCTGAGAATAAAAGGTACAACAGCGGCAATAATGCCTGTAAATACAACCACCATGATAAACAGGTTGTACCGGATGTTGTAATTCTCGAGCAGCGAGGTATCATAGTATTGGTCAACTTTCTGGTCCCTGTACATGGCTAAAAGTCCTTTGACCAGTTTCATCCTGGTTTGCCGTCCTTTCAACAAGCCGATTACAACAACGATATTGACAAGAACAATAAGGGTAACAAAGACAAACATAACAACAAGGGTCGAACTTTCGGTTCTTGATTTTTCAACCATGCCTGAATTCACAGCCAGTGTAATGAGATTTAAAATGATTGCCGTGAGGATAAAGATCGTGTCGGTGCGCGTGTTTTGCTGCAATTCTGAGGTGATGTGGGTATGAACATGTGTGATCATGATTTTTGATTTTAAAAGGTTATTGCCAAAGTTAATACTATTTTTTACCGAATTTTCTGCAATATGAATCCAGCATCTCAGCTTCAATGTCCAGTTCGTTCAATGGAACAGGCTCTATTTTGTCCATTTCTGCGGCCATTTTTTCGATATCTTCTTTTGGTTCAAACAGCATATAAACCGGTTTGGTGAGATCCACAACTTCTATTTCAGTATCCTTAAAGTAGGTTAATTCCCATTTGCTGAGGATCAGGCTGACCCCTGATTTTTTCGCAAGCTCCGGTAATTTATCCTTAACCTTTTCCATTATGAACCCGATGGATCCGGAGCTGAAAACCATCTGGTGCAGCAAATGCTGGAACATCATGGCGTGGACGGATAATTCTTTAATCCGTACAGAGTCGTTCGCTTTTTTAGCCGAATCACTCTGCTGGCCAAAACTTGTCATATATTGTTTGAATAGGTCACCCCTTGACCATGCCAGGGTAACGATCCGGGAATCATAAGTCCCGATTTTCATGCAGGGTGATTTTTCCTGGGCCCGGGTTTGAACCGGGATCATGGCCATAACTACCAGGCCTAAAGTGACAACCGATAGTAATATCATTGATTTTTTTCTTCCCATGGTTTATTCCTCCTTTTTAAGGTTTTGATACTTGATTCCGATGTTTCTTTTCATTACTTTTGATCAGATAATTTTCGCACCTGTTATTGACCCGGCGAAATTAGACCGGGCTGGCCATTTACAATGGAATTATGCCTGTAAAACAGTTGTAAATTGATTTACAAGCGTTCCACATAGAGAAAATGATTAATTAAACAAACTTTGTCCCTGAACGATCAGACATCCTTTGAATCGCTTAAAAAAAAGATTGTCGCCATGATGCAGCAGTCGTATCCGGGCATTAATCCATCGATTTCGGAATGGAAAGGACAGGAGATAACCGATTTCCAGGAAGAGTTGTTGAAAAAGGTGAATGCGCACCTCAGCGAGAAGTGGTTTTATACCCATATGAAAGGGGTCCATGCATCACTTCCGCGAATTGATGTGCTGAACCTGCTTAGCAAATATGCCGGTTATGCCAACTGGGATGATTTTTTGTTCAAAACCCGCGAACGCTCTCCATCCGGACAAACCGGCAGTGTTCAAAAGGGGATTACAAGACTGGCTTTAACGCGGAATCCAAACCGGTTTTTCATCCTGGTCCCGGTTTTTGCCATTGTTCTGGTAGTGATCTTTTATGGCATTTTTAAAATGTTCAATACCCGCGAGTATACCTTCACCTTCTATGATTCCGATACCCGTGAACCCATTACCGGTAATAAAATTGAAGTCATGCTGTTGCCTGATGGGGAATCGCCCATAACCTTCTTTAGTGATTCCTCAGGGCGTTACTCCATGAAAACCGATCAGAGTAAAGTGAAGATGGTCGTTTCGGCGCCCTTTTATAAAACCGATACCATCATAAGGATACTGAAAAAATTGAAACAACAGGAGATGATCGGTTTGCATGCCGACACTTATGCACTGATGATCCATTATTTTTCGAAGATGAAAGTCAACGATTGGGAAAAAAGAAGAAGAAGCCTGGATAATATGATTGATGACGGGGCCATCATTTGCCAGGTTTTCGAAGATAAGGACCCCATTGGAGTGGAACTTTTCAACAAACAGGAATTTATTGACCGGTTGACCATTCCGTCAGCAAGTTTGAAAAACATGGAGATCCTCAACACCAAAACCAGAGGAGAAAAAATCGTTATTCTTTGGTACAGGGTAAATCCGGAGTCCAGATGAGAAAAATTCTTAACATAATCTTTCTGATGGCGATCTGGTTTCTGCTCACTGCAAAAAGCTGTGATCACGCGGAACGGTCCAATAGGGCCCACGAAGAGAAACTTACCGAAACATCCAAAGACAGCATTATATCGGCTTTTTCCCCGGACAGACTGAGCCGTCGGGCATTAAGGGATTTTGAAGAGAGCGCCCGGTTAAAACTGTATGAACTTGGGGACTACCTGAATATCCTTGCCGACAGCGGCACACCAGATGGGTTTAAGATCAAAGTTGTTGCTTTATCGGGGAGTGTCTTGTTTTCAAACAAAGTACGTTTTGACCTTACCACCCGTCATTGTCCGAATGGGGACAATCAACTGTTTCATTATTTCCAAAAATCCGGGTTTAGCAACATCATTGTCCCGGCAGGAATTGATTTCGATTCTGTGTTTATCCTGAAACCGTTCGAACCTGTCAATGATTCCCTCTATGCCGGACAGTTGGGGTTCAATGCCGGGTGCATGCCCCCTTATTACAATGAGAGGGCCAGGCGACTGTGGGAGAAGAAAGTTATTGACCTCTTTATTTTGAAGCGGATAAAAGTTTTTGGGGCAGATACCATCAAAGTCTGGACCCTGCTATTTGGCGATGCCGGGTAGCCAAACCAGCAGATATTCAAAACATTTCGGGTTCTCTCAATGTTCATTTATCTGTTGCTTTCAGTTGGTAAAATTGCAATATCTTTATAAAAAAAATATGAAAATGAAAATCCTCTTTATTTACCTCTTCTTCTTTATAGCTCCCCAATTCACTGTCGGACAAAACTGGGAAACCACAGGGGGGACTTCCGAACGCAACGGACGGGGCGGCTCTTATGGGCCGGAAAGCATGGCAACCCCTGTGTGGAGTGTGACCAATGCCGCAAATTCCCTCTGGGGAAATGCCGTTTTTTCTTTCAACGACCGCTTTGTCACCAGCCGGGTTAGTTTTTCCCCGGTATATCATGTTACTGTGGAATGCCGGAAGTTATCGGATGGCGGGCTTTTATGGGAAAAAAGTTCAGGAAGTAATGGAAAACTCTATGTGGTTGGAATGACAGAAGAGGCTGTTTATGTGCATAACTATTCAACAGATTCATTGTATGCCTTCTCCCCGTTGGATGGCGCTGAAAAATGGGTTTGTCCGGAACAGGCCCGGATCTTTGGTGGCGCACATGGAATCCTGTTTGCCTGTAACGGCGATCCTGTCGTAAACGGTCCGGGTACTTACACTAAATCGCTGATGCGGCTCGATAAAAATACGGGCCAGGCGCTCTGGTTCAATACAAACCTGGTCTCTGTCAGCCCGGCCCCCGATTTCTGTATATATGGCGATCGACTTTACAAATGGGAAGGAGCGATCAATGCACCGACACACCTTGTGGCCATTGACCTGAATACCGGCGAAAACCTGTTTTTCAGTGAAGCGATTGGCGGAGACCCGGATCAGGAAATTCCCCTGACTGCAGGCCCCGATGGAACGATTTATGGTCAAAGGGACGGTGGCGATCTGTGGGCAATTACCGACAACGGATCTTCTTTTACCGTGAAATGGAGCCATCCGACAAAGAACGGCGGCATGGGGACCTATGGCAACATCGGTGTGGGACCTGATGGCAGTCTCTATTTTGCAGATGGTAAAATCGTGAAACGGCTGGATCCGGCTACCGGAGATGTTTTAAACATATCAGAAAGCCTGTCAGCGACCAATATGTCCGGGACCTATATTGCCATCGATCCCGACGGAGTGGTTTTTATCTCAAACAGCGGAGGGGCGGACGGGAAATATTTTGCCTTTTCAGCCGACCTGCAAACCAAACTATGGGAATATGCTGTTCCAATGAATTATTATGCCGGCCCGCAATTAAACCAGAACGGGATTTTTGTTACCGCCGGATCGGGAACAGGGCTGAAAGGATTTGTAACATCAACTTCACATCCACCGGTCTCTGATTTTACTGCCGATGTGAGAAGTATTACCGGAGGCCAGTTTGTCCGGTTTACAGATATTTCCGGTTTTGAACCCACTACATGGGAGTGGTCTTTCCCCGGGGGTATCCCGTCACAATCGTCCCTGCGGCAGCCTCCGCCGGTACAATACAACATTGCCGGCGAATACCCGGTACAGTTGATAACTTCAAATGGTTTCGGAACGGATACGTTACTTAAAAAATGTTATGTTTATGTCTCAACTTCTGTCGGAGGCCCCGATGATGCAAACCGGGAATCGCTCTGTATACTCCCCAATCCATCCGGTGGCAATTTCACCATCGATTTCGGATCGGAAATTTTTTCCGGGAGTACGGCATATATTCACGACATCCGGGGAGTTATGGTTTATCATAAAAAAATTGAACAACCACGCACCTACTTCCAACTCAATTTGCACGACGGGATTTATTTTGTGACCATCACCGGGCCCCGGGGGTGTACCACCAGAAAACTGATGGTCAACAAAACTTTTTAATCCGATACTTCCACGTTAACCGCGGGTTATCCGTTTAAATTTCCCTACTTTTGCCAAAAAATTTTGGGAATGAACTTCATTGAAGAATTACGATGGAGGGGCATGGTGCAGGATATGACCCCGGGTACGGAAGAACAGCTGCTTAAAGAGATGACCCTGGCTTATATCGGGTATGACCCCACAAGCGATTCCCTGCATATTGGAAATCTTGCCACCATTATGATGCTGGTGCACTTTCAGCGCTCCGGACATAAACCTTTTGCACTGGTTGGAGGCGCCACGGGAATGATTGGCGATCCATCCGGGAAATCAGAAGAGCGCAACCTTCTTGAGGAAAAAGCGCTACGGCACAACCAAAACTGTATACAGAAACAACTTGAAAAATTCCTCGATTTTAATTGCGGGGATAACGCTGCTGAAATGGTAAACAACTTCGATTGGATGAAGGAGTTTTCGTTTCTGGATTTTCTTCGTGACGTAGGCAAACACATCACGGTAAATTATATGATTGCCAAAGACTCGGTAAAGAAAAGAATGGAGTCGGGATCGGGTATCTCTTTCACTGAATTCACCTATCAGCTTGTTCAGGGATACGATTTCTGCTGGCTTTTCGAACACAGGAAGGTAAAACTTCAAATGGGCGGGTCCGATCAGTGGGGCAATATCGTCACAGGGACAGAATTAATCCGCCGTAAACTTGGCAGTGAAGCATATGCCCTCACCTGTCCGCTGATTACCAAAGCCGACGGCGGCAAATTTGGTAAATCGGAAGCAGGCAATGTATGGCTTGACCAAAAAAAAACCTCCCCCTACCGGTTTTATCAGTTCTGGCTCAATACTTCCGATGCCGACGCCGCAGAATATATAAAGAAATTCACCCTGCTCACACGCGAAGAGATTGAACCTATCATACATCAACACCAGCAAATGCCCCATTTGAGAATGTTGCAGAAAGCGCTGGCAAAAGATATTACCATCCGGGTTCATTCGGAAGAGGACTATCTTGCAGCCGTTGAAGCCTCTGAAATCCTTTTTGGAAAAGGGACTACCGAAACCCTGAAAAATCTTACCGAAGAAACCCTGCTGGCTGTTTTTGAAGGAGTCCCTCAAAGTGAAATGGATAAAAATGAAATTTTAAAACCAGTAAATATCATCGATTTCCTGGTGGATTTGACCCCTATTTTTCCTTCGAAAGGCGAAGCCCGCCGTATGGTTAAAGAGGGTGGCGTACAAATCAACAAAGAAAAAACCGGTGAGGGTTTTACAATCACAACCGATCTGTTGCTTAACAACAAATATCTGTTGGTTCAAAAAGGGAAAAAAAACTATTTCCTGGTTAAAATAATTTAAAAATGCAAATTCTGGTAACCTGGTGGTCACAAACAGGCAATACACAAAAGATAGCGGAAGCCATTTTTCAGTCTATCCCCGGTAATAAAATCTTAAAACCACTCACTGAGGTAACTACGCTCGATGGGGCCGACCTGACTTTTATCGGTTTTCCTGTCATGCAATTTGGCCCACCGGCCCCAGTCCGGAAGTTTTTAAAAACCCATACTGCCGGGAAAAAAATCGCCCTCTTTATTACCCATGCCATAGACCCTTTCAGCAAAGATCCCCGGCAACAGGAAATGCTTCAGAAAGAAATCGATCAATGCCGGTCAGCAGCAGCCTTGGCCGGGGCCGATATCAAAGGGATATATCACTGTCAGGGCGAACTTTCACAACAGGTTGCAGATACCCTTCTGGCCTCCGATATCCCCATGCTGATGGAATTCGCCGCCATGCGCCCTATAACCCTGGGCCATCCCGATGACATGGAAGTTGAAAATGCACGATTATATGCAAAAAAAATAGTTTCTTCCTTCTAATTCATCAGAAATAGTTACTTTCGTAACTATTTAAACATGTCAATGATGAAAAAAATTGGAATTATCTTGCTGTTTGCACTTTTTTATCTGAATGTGCACGCCCAAATCAATATCGAAATATCAACCAACGAATCTGCCTGGTATGCGCAACTTGCCAATTCCGGGTATAAATATTATTCGATGGATGTGATCAATAACCAATGTAAAATTCACAACCTCGACTTTTCTGTCTGGAAAACCATTGCACTCCCCATCCCTTCAGGATATACCCTTGATGATATTCAATTCGTATCGGAAAATCTCTTTTCAACCGACGGGCAGATCGGATTAGCCTATATGTACTATCAGTATAATTCCACACAACAATATTATACCTACGGCGTTAAAATTATCAAAGAAGATGGAACGGTATTAGTAACAGCCGATGGCGCTGCTTACATGTACACCATTTCTACCGGTGAAAACGGGACAAAATTCCTGGTTTATTTGTTTGATTATTCAACCTGGCCCTATTTTTTAGGGACAACCATCTATTCCCTGCCTGGCAGTATGGTTGGTCAACAATCCGTTTCACCCGGAGATATCAAAGCTGACCGGTACGCCTATCCCAATCCGGCCGGTTCTTCCATCACCATTCCAATCCCTGTGACCACCGGCGAAGGTCAGGGAACAATTAAAATAATTGATCCCAGGGGAAGTGAAATCAGTACCATAAAACTCACTAAAAATCAGACAGAATTCCGGTTAAATACAACCTCATTCCCCGGCGGAAATTACAATTACATGATTCTTTCCGATGGAAAAATGGTCAAAAGCGCCTCCTTTATCGTTGAAAAACGTTAACCTTTCCGGTAATTTTACCACGAACCCCTTTTAATCAATAAACTGACGTGCATAATATTTTGCCGTCAGCTTTTCACCGGTTGCCTTTTCAATCAATTCGTTCCAGTACCATTTGTTACCGGGCATGAAAATCTTCTCTTTCAGAAACATACCCACCTGATTATTGCCCACAAAACTCTGAAACCTGTAATCGTCCGATTTTAGAATATTGGTTGTAATATGGTAGAAAAGCTGGGAGGCAAGCAACTCTCCCAACAAATAATTATGATAGTAACAAGGATAGGAGGCAATGTGTATCTTGGTAGCCCAATCGGGTTCGTTACGGCCCACGGGTCGTTTTATCAACTGGTATTTTTCAACCAGGTCCCACCAAAATGTATTCAGGTCCTGATCGGGGTGTTCGTACATCCCTTTTTCGAAACGGTACATCACCTGGGCCCAGCGGCTGAATACCAGTTGCTCAAGTCGCAATGACTTGAAGGAGTTTTCAGCAATTTTCATCTTTTCATCTTCACTGATTCCCGTCATATCCCTGATCCATTGCGGGTTTGATGCAAACCTCCCAAACATCATTGCGATGGCTTCGGTAGTAAACATGTGCGCCGGGTCGCGCAGGATAAAAGGAAGTGTGGCGTCAATATTCTTGTCATAAACGGCATGGCCAAATTCATGGAGCATGGTGTTCATCCAAATGGCATTGGGGTTCACGTTGCATAAAACCCTGACATCGCCGGCATTGTCAATATCGGTACAAAAGGCGTGCTGATTTTTTCCCGGTTTTTCATACAAGTCGCTGTTTTTTAACATGTCGTCGATCGGAAGTCCAATCCCGGAATAAAAAGTCGAAGTCAGCGCTTCCAGGTTTTTATCCTGATAATATGTATCCAGGTCCACATCATAAATCCTGGGGGCCTCCTGGAAAAACCGGTTTTGGTAATTCCACGGCATCAGTTCCTCCCTGTTTTTCAGATTATAGTATTTTACAAAATAGGCGTCAATGTCGTTTTTTACTGAAGAAAAAGCGGTTTTTGTAAGACTGTCCAGTTCGTTGAAAATATTGCGTACCTCTTTCGGATCCTGGTCGCTCAGGGTGAGGCTCATGTCGTGATAATTTTTAAAACCCAGGGAGACAGCAACTTCATTGCGTAATTTGACCAGTTTTTTAATGTCATCCGCGACAACGGCGCCAATTTTTTTCTGGGCTTCCCATACCTCTTTCTGGTAATTTACATCCTTTGAGGAGCGGAGTACATTTTCTACCTCATTATCCGACATTTTCCTGCCCTTCACTTCCGTCCGGAAATTACCATATTTTTGTTCGATCACAGTACCCAGACGGACCATGGCATTGAGTTTTGCAGTATCGGCTTTTGCCATCAGGAACGATCGGTAAAGGACATCGAGCTGGCGCAGCAGCAAACTATCGGTGATGAGCCCGGAAACTTTGATCTCCTCCAGCTTTTTTAATTTTCCTTTATCGGAAAACAGCGCCATCATTTTTAAATTGAGATCCTCCGCTTTTTTGAAGTCTTCGGGTTTTCCCGATATGGCTGCATCCCAGGAGGCAAGCGCTGTTTGACGATACAACGGGATCAGCACAGAATCGTGTTTTTGAATAAAACCGGTCAGTTCCTTTTTCATTTCTACCTGTTTGGATGAACAACCTGCCAGCACCAATAGTGACATGGTAATTGCAAAAAGTGATTTCATATGATAATATTTATTTTTCCCAAATTTCTTTGGAGTGGTTATTCAAAATTCCATGAGCTACCCTCTTTCCCATCTTTCACTTTGATGTTCAGCTTCTGTAAAACATCCCTGATCTGGTCGGAGGTAGCCCAATCTTTGGTTTCCCTTGATTTCTGTCGAATGGAGAGTATCAGTTGCATCATCCCATCCATCATTTCGCTTTGATCGTTCGATTTTTCATTTTTCAGCCCAAGGATATCGAATAAAAAAGTATCAAAGATACTTTTCAGCAACTCCAGCTCCGTATTTGAAATAGCCTCTTTTTGATCGGCTGCCGAATTGATGATGCGGACCCCTTCAAACAGGTTGGCTATCAACACAGGACTGTTAAAATCGTCGTTCATGGCAGCATAGCAGGCTTCCTTCAGCTCCCGGACCCGGCCTGTTCCCTCCGTAAGAGGAGACGGTGGCAACGGTTTCTCCTTCTCCATGTTGCGGGATATCAACCGCAAAAGAGTTTCATAACCCGCCATCAATCGCCGCATCCCTTTTTCGGCTGACTGGAGCGCTTCGTTGGAAAAATCGATCGTTCCGCGGTAATGGGCCTGAAGGATAAAGAAACGGATGCTCATCGGGCTATAGGGTTGGGTAAGGATGGAATTGGAACCTGTAAAAAATTCCTCAAGGGTAATGAAATTACCCAACGATTTCCCCATTTTTTGTCCGTTAATGGTAATCATGTTGTTGTGCATCCAGTACTTCACCGGCGATTGCTGATGGGCAACCTGCGACTGTGCTATTTCTGATTCATGATGAGGAAACAATAGATCCATCCCTCCGCCATGAATGTCGAAATAGTCGCCAAGATACTTGGCGCTCATCGCTGAACACTCAACGTGCCATCCCGGAAACCCATCGCTCCAGGGCGAAAGCCAGCGCATGATGTGTTCCGGCTGGGCCTTTTTCCATAAAGCAAAATCATAGGGATTCCGTTTTTCGTCCTGCCCCTCAAGAACACGGGTATTGGTCATCAAATCCTCAATGATGCGCCCGGAGAGAATTCCGTAATGATAGGATTCGTTGTATTTTTCAACATCGAAATAGACCGATCCATTAACCTCATAGGCATATCCGGCATCCACAATCTGCTGCACAAGCGCTATCTGTTCAATCATGTGCCCCGAAGCCCGTGGTTCAATGCTGGGGCGTCCGACATTTAAGGCATCCATAAATAAAAAATAACGGTCTGCATAGAACTGGGCTATTTCCATAGGCTCTACCTGTTCCAGCCTTGCTTTTTTTGCAATTTTATCTTCGCCTTCATCACGGTCGGCTTCAAGATGCCCCACATCGGTGATGTTGCGCACATAACGTACTTTATATCCAAGATGTTTAAGATAACGAAAAACCAGATCAAAGATAATGGCAGAACGGGCATGTCCCAGATGCGGATCGCCATACACCGTGGGCCCGCAAACATACATGCCCACGAAAGGCGGTTTTATGGGTTCAAATTTTTCCTTCGTACGGGAAAGGGTGTTGAAAAGAAAAAGGTTTTTGTCCATGCAATCAGGATTCATACTGCAAAAATAGGAAAAACTGCCCAGAAGAAAATTACCCATATCGGAAATAATGTCGTAACTTAGTGGTTCAAAGTTCAACGCTCAAAAACATGAAAATCAATTCTCTGCCGGTTCAACCCCTGTTTTTCGGAGTTTTCTGTGCCCTGATGCTTTTTCCCATCCTTTCGGTTGGCCAAACATACGATACCATTTCAAATTGGGACAACATTACCCCGAACTGGTATGTCTCAACCCCGGGTTCAGAAGTTGTTCCCAATCCTGCTCCCGACCCTGTAAACCCTTCTGAACATTGTTTTAAAGTTATTTCAGGAGAGGGAAGGTATGATTACCTCGTTTATGAAATGCCGGAAGCCGCTGATTTCGATAACTATCCCCGCTATCGGATTAAAATCCTGGCGCCACCCTCCGGAGGAAATGTTGCATTGAAATTTGAAAATTACAACAACACCTTCTCCCATGAAATTGTTATGACACCGGTTCCAGGACAATGGACAGATCTTGAATATGATTTTTCCGGTCTTTCGTACAATGACCTTACCCGAATGGTGATTTTCCCCGATTTTAATGGCGCTACCCCGGGTATTAACTGGTATATCGACGATGTTCTGAAAGAAATACCTCCCCCGCTTGAACTGGAGTCAAACCTCCCCATTGTGGTGATCAATACCTTCGGCGTTTCCATTCCCGACGAGCCAAAAATTTCCGGTCATATGGGCATCATCTATAATGGTCCGGGCGAACTTAACAACCTGAATGGTCCGTTTACAAATTACGATGGCAATATTGGCATTGAAATCCGGGGACAATCGTCCCAGCAGTTCCCCAAAAAATCATACGCTTTTGAAACACGCGATGCAACAGGCGAAAACCTGGACGTCTCAATTCTGGGTATGCCTTCTGAAAATGACTGGGTGTTGTACGCCCCTTATACCGATAAATCCATGTTGCGCAACGAGGTGACCTTCGAAACAGGACACCGGATGGGAAACTATTGTTCGCGTCAGGTTTATTGTGAACTCATCGTAAACAATGATTATAAAGGCGTTTATGTTGTGATGGAAAAAATTAAGAAAGACGATAACCGTGTCGATATTGCCACTTTAAAACCGGATGAGATTTCCGGCGACGACCTTACCGGTGGATACATTATCAAAGTGGATAAACTCGATCCGGATTTCACTTTTGGCGTTGATGGATGGCGGTCAAACCCTGTCCCTCCCTATCCAAACGCAATGGATATTATTTTTCAGTTCTACTACCCGGACCCTGATGAAATTGTTGAACAACAGAGAAACTATATCCGGAATTTCATCACAACGGCCGAAAACACCCTCACCGGAATCAACTTCACAAACCCGGATCAGGGGTATCAAAAATATTATGATGTACCCTCTTTTATCGATTTCATGTTATTGAACGAAATATCGAAAGAGGTGGATAAATATAAATTCAGTACCTATTTTTACAAAGAGAAAGAGAGTGATGGAGGAAAGCTTTTTGCAGGACCTGCATGGGATTTCGATCTCGGGTATGGCAATGTGAATTACTGGCCACCGGGAATCGATTATACCGGATGGATATATCAGATGGAACCGCCTTATAATCTCGACATCATATTCTGGTGGAAAAGAATGATGGAAGATCCCTATTTCAGGAACATGGCAAAAACCAGGTGGGAGTGGTTGAGGCAAAATCAATTAAACAATGACCAGATTCATGCTATGATTGACTCTGTCCTCATTCATATGGATGCGGCAAAAGACCGGAATTACCAGCGTTGGCCAATCCTTGGACAATATGTTTGGCCAAATTATGACTGGTCGGGCAACACGTATGCCGATGAGGTGGAATATTTTGAAGATTTTCTCTTTAACCGCCTTCAATGGATGGATCAAAATGTTCCGGGAACCATTTCAATTCCGTGGGCAGGGATTTCTGCAGAATCCGGCACCATAACCCTTTCCCTGGTTGGTGATTATTTTAGGAGGCGTGAACTGAAAAAAAGTCATTTCCTGTTAAACAATGCCCCGGATGGAGTCATTATTCAGCACATCACTTATATGAACGCCAGCCAATGCCAGATCGAACTTTCGGCAAATGTGGGTGATTTCCCGGAAATAACAGTCATCGTTTCCGAAGAGGAAATCAACTATTGGCAGAATATTACCAGCAATCCACTCGGTTCGGCTGGTTCCGGCAATTTTCTGACAAAGGGCCCCAACGTTACCCTGTTTGAGGAGAACAACCGGTTGCATATCCGCTGTAACAACCCCGAATGGCTGCCCCGATCAGCAGAAATCATCACTCCGGCAGGACAACTTATCGGAAAATTGAAATTGGAAACCAAAACGGAAAACATCGTCCCACATCAATTAAAACCCGGCTTTTACGTGATGATTTTCAAAACTGAAAACGCCACTACAGCGGTAAAATTTTCTGTAGTCAATTAGGGATGACTCCGCTCCAGCCTGCCAACCGGAAACCATTACGACTGTTCCTTTACGAATAGAACCAGGTTTAAAAATCGAAAGGATGACTTTTCAATGAAATCTTTATCTTTGCGCCCTGAGTGAAAAAAGATTTTCTCGAATCCTCAACCCAATCTTCTTTAAAGTATTGCTAAAACGATAAACCATGTTTACCTTAATGATTGTTGTCTTTATTCTTGGCTATGCTATCATCGCCCTTGAACATCCGCTAAAACTGAACAAGTCTGCAACGGCGCTTTTTCTTGCCGTGGCCATGTGGGTATTGTTTGTGATCGGCGGGGAACAGATCCTTGTTAACGCCGCTTCCTTTCAGGAATACCTGTTGAAAAACCCCGGGGGTAGTTTTCTCGATTGGCTGTCGCACCACGCTTTGCTGGAACACCTGGGCGAAATTTCCGAAATCCTCTTCTTCCTGTTAGGCGCCATGACCATCGTAGAACTGGTTGATTCGCACGAAGGTTTCCGGATTATTACCGACAAAATCAAAACGACCAATAAGGTAAAACTGCTCTGGGTGATCAGCATCATCACCTTTTTCCTGTCAGCCGTTCTCGACAACCTGACCACATCGATTGTGATGGTAGCCCTGCTCCGGAAACTGGTCAGCGATAAAAAAGAGCGGTGGTTCTATGCCGGGATGGTCATCATTGCCGCCAACAGTGGCGGCGCTTTCAGCCCCATTGGCGATGTTACGACCATCATGCTGTGGATTGGCGGACATGTTACTACCGTAAACATCATCGTGAAAACATTTATTCCCAGTGTCCTCTCCATGGTTGTACCGTTATCGCTCCTTTCTATGACCATGAAGGGGAGCATTCAAAGGGTGCCACAGGCTACTTCCGATCACACCAAAGACCCGACCACCCCATTCGAACGCAATCTTGTTTTTTATCTGGGAGTTGGATCGCTGTTGTTTGTTCCGATATTCAAGACCATCACCCACCTGCCTCCCTATATTGGCATCCTGCTGGGGCTGAGTGTACTGTGGATAGTGACAGAAATCATGCACAAATCGAAAAATGACGAGTATCGTTCCAAAAGAACCATTGCAGGAGTCCTTCACCGGGTCGATATTACCAGCGTACTCTTTTTCCTTGGCATCCTGCTGGCAGTAGCAGCCCTGCAGAGTGTGGGACATCTCGACCTGCTGGCAAAATCGTTGGATCAACATGTAGGGAACCTTTATGTAATCAATGTCATCATCGGGCTCCTTTCATCGGTTGTCGACAACGTACCGCTTGTTGCCGGGGCCATGGGCATGTATCAGAACACCTTCGTCCCCGATCACTATTTTTGGGAAATGCTGGCATATTGCGCCGGAACCGGAGGCAGTATCCTGATCATCGGTTCAGCAGCCGGGGTCGCCGTGATGGGAATGGAAAAAATCGATTTCATCTGGTACCTGAAGAAAATCTCTCTCTGGGCTTTGATCGGATACTTTGCCGGTTCTATCGCTTACTGGGCAATGAGCGAGTTTATTTTTCACGCGTAACTGGGGTTACCGGAGGGTCGCCTTCCCTTCGTACATTTTCAGGTTCACAACCGGGGCTGTTGTTTCATTCCCCTTTAAACACGGGTTTGCGTTTCTCGAAAAATGCATTCAGCCCTTCTTTGTAATCGCTGCTGGTACCGGCTATCCTCCTCAGCAAATCGATGTGCTCAAACGTTTGGGGTGACAGAGGCAGCGCGTTGCCAAGAATGTTGAGTTGTTCTTTGATTACCCG
>DYSO01000051.1 GCA_020718225.1 Draconibacterium orientale
TTTTGGAGACCGCCACTCTACCAGTTGAGCTACACCCGTGTGTAATTAAACTTTACTTTTAAATTTCACTTTTTTTCCCGGTCAACTTTATATCGGGTAACCGTTATTACTTCGTAATTCGCCCATTCAGATTAGTCTAGAATTTCAGTCACCTGACCGGCGCCAACGGTCCGTCCACCTTCACGGATGGCAAAACGGAGGCTTTTGTTCATTGCGATTTCCGCAATCAGGTCAACGGTGATGGTGATATTATCGCCAGGCATACACATTTCCACACCTTCGGGCAGATGGATTTCGCCAGTGACATCGGTGGTGCGGAAGTAGAATTGGGGACGGTATTTATTATGGAACGGGGTATGACGTCCGCCTTCCTGGGTTTTCAGTACATAGATTTCAGCTTTGAATTTTTTATGAGGCGTTATGGAACCAGGTTTTGCAACCACCATTCCGCGACGGATTTCATCTTTGTCGATGCCACGCAGCAACAGACCTGCATTATCGCCTGCTTCTCCCCTGTCGAGGATTTTGCGGAACATCTCCACTCCGGTAACCACAGATTTCAGTTTCTCCGCGCCCATCCCGATGATATCAACCGGATCGCCGGTATTGATAACGCCGGTTTCAATTCTACCGGTTGCAACGGTACCACGCCCTGTAATCGAGAAAACATCTTCCACCGGCATGAGGAACGGTTTATCAACGTCGCGGGTGGGTAATGGAATGTAGCTGTCAACAGCATCCATCAGTTCCATGATTTTTTCAACCCATTTCGGTTCTTTGTTCAATCCACCCAGGGCAGAACCCTGAATAACCGGGGTATTTGCGCCATCGAATCCGTAGAAAGTAAGAAGTTCACGGATTTCCATTTCGACGATTTCCAAAAGTTCAGGATCATCCACGGAATCGCATTTGTTCATGAAAACCACCAGCTTGGGAACACCCACCTGACGTGCAAGCAGGATGTGCTCGCGGGTCTGGGGCATCGGGCCATCGGTAGCAGCTACAACTATGATCGCGCCATCCATCTGGGCAGCACCGGTAACCATATTCTTGATATAGTCAGCATGTCCTGGACAGTCTACGTGTGCATAGTGCCGGTTTGCCGTTTGATATTCAATATGGGCAGTGTTTATCGTGATACCACGTGCTTTTTCTTCCGGGGCATTATCGATCGAATCAAACGACCGGAACTCGGACAGTCCTTTTTCGGCTAAAACCAAAGTGATGGCAGCCGTTAATGTTGTTTTACCATGGTCAATATGGCCAATCGTACCTACATTGACGTGTGGTTTTGTGCGTGAGAATTTTTCTTTTGCCATTTTTATTAAAGTTTAATTACAAAGTTTATTTACAATTCGGTTGTCAATACAAATTTTGGTTATCTCAAGCCTTAATTTCAGGATGATGATAAACCTCGAGCCTTTGATCAGAATTGAACTGATGACCCCTTCCTTACCAAGGAAGTGCTCTACCCCTGAGCTACAAAGGCATGGTGAGTGTGGGTTTGGGTGTGAGTGTGGGTGTGCCTCAGTAATATTTACAATATGAGCGGAAGACGGGGCTCGAACCCGCCACCTGAAGCTTGGAAGGCTTCCGCTCTACCAAATGAGCTACTTCCGCATTTCAAGTAGTCAATTCACCACCTGTTTGTGGGGAGAGAAGGATTCGAACCTCCGAAGGCTGCGCCAACAGATTTACAGTCTGCCCCATTTGACCGCTCTGGTATCTCCCCGAAAGAGTTGATGAGTCAATGAACCAGGAGATGGGGTCAAAATACCCGCATTGATCTGGTTTTAAATTCATCACATCAATTTATTACATATACTCAAAGAACCTTTTCTATTTTTATAAACCTGGCTTATCTGCCCGGAAATTGGAGCCGATGGACGGGATCGAACCGCCGACCAGCTGATTACAAATCAGCTGCTCTACCAGCTGAGCTACATCGGCGATCGTTTTCTATTTTCGAAAAGGACTGCAAAAGTATAAACAATTTCGATATGAAACAAGAATTTTTTCAAATTAAGACCAAAGAAAGTGCATTTTTTTTAACAAACTTCGTACCGAACTCCGGAATACCTAATATTAAAGGGTTTCATAAAAAACAGAAGGCAACCTTTTTAGGTTGCCTTCCTGGATATTTTACCTGAAAATTAACTGCCCCGGACCTTTTCCTTATGCTTGACCAACTGTTTACGCAAAGCATCAGCGGCAAGATCAACTGCTGCTTCAAAAGTGACCGCCTCTTTCTTTGCAAAAAGATCATACCCTTTAACCAGCAATCGGACTTCAGCAACTTTGTTCTCCCGGGTTTCACTATTGTCCATTTTTAAAACTACTTCACTGCTGATGACACCATCGAAGAATGTGTGCAGTTTGTCAAGCTTGTCGTTGATGAAAGCTTCCAGTTTCTTGTCTGCTTTGAAATGGACCGAGTTAATTTTAACATTCATTCCGACCTCCTTTTTTATGCCTTTGGATGGGCTTGTTTGTAAATTCGTTTCAGCTTTTCTATGGAATTGTGTGTATATACCTGCGTAGCAGAAAGGTTTGCATGGCCTAATAAATCTTTTACGGCATTCAATTCTGCCCCGTTGTTTAACATCTGGGTAGCAAAAGTATGCCGCAACACATGGGGACTCCTTTTATCGCGTGTTGTTACTTTCGAAAGATGATGATGCACCAGCAAATAAACCATCTTAGGATAGATTTTCTTCCCTTTATCGGTAAGAAATAAGGATTCATCAGGACCAAATTCCTTCGATTTCTCCAACAAATAGGACTTCAACAGAAGTTTCGTTTTTTTACTGAACGGTATCAACCGTTCTTTATTTCGTTTACCAAGAACCTTAATGGTATCACTCTGAAAATCAACGTCAATTTCTTTCAGGTTAACCAGTTCTGATAAGCGCATGCCCGTAACATAAAACAACTCAACGATCACTCTGTTACGCACCCCCGGGTAACCCTCTTCAAACAGAGCCTGGTCTAACAGGAGATCCATTTGATCTTTTTCCATAAAAAGAGGTAAATGCTTTGAGGTTTTAGGCGATGAGATTTTACGCATCGGATCCTGTATGATAACCCCATTTCGGATGAAAAATTTGTAAAAAGATTTCAGGGTTGTTAATTTCCGGTTGACCGATCGTGGTGATATTTTTTCTTCCATCAGATGAACCAGCCACGATCGGATCATCGAATGCGTAACCTCTTGTATTTCAATAATCTTATATTGATTATCCAAAAAAACAAAGAATTGTTCCAGGTCATTCCGGTAAGCAATAACGGTGTGGGGAGAATACCGTTTTTCGAATTGTATGTATGCAAGAAAGCGTTCCTTCACCGTTCAGCAAAAAATAACAAGAAATTGTGTCAGTCTCCTAAGAGGGTATAAATATACAAAATTATATACCTGGAAACAAAATTTCTCCTATAAAAAAAGCCTTTACATGGCGGCTTCCTGGTCCTGTATCTGCTGAATGTATATCGCGCGGTTTACCGCGTCTCTGTGCTTTACCGATGGTTTTGTAAATTTCTGGCGTTCCCGGAGTTCTTTGACAACTCCCGTTTTTTCAAATTTACGTTTCAGTTTTTTCAACGCTCTGTCAATGCTTTCGCCTTCTTTAACAGGTACGATAATCATGCTGTTCGCTCGCTTTCTTGTTAATGGTTTATACTTAAATATTTTTAAAGGGCTGCAAAATTATAACTTTAATATCAGATTTCCAATTATAAATTTTTCAATATAAAATCCGTCATCCGGGTATAGAGGTGAAAAGTAGTGTTCTTCCCTGAATAAATCCCATGATTGCTGTTTGGATAAAACTGCGATTCAAACGTTTTATTTGCAGCTACCAGCGCGGTGACCATATCGTATGAGTTCTGCGGATGTACGTTGTCATCAGCCATTCCGCAAATCAGCAGAAGTTTACCTTTGAACTCTGAAGCATGGTTAACAGGCGAATTGGTTTCATACCCCTCATTGTTCTCCTTCGGGGTTCTCATAAAACGTTCGGTATATATGTTGTCGTAATATTTCCAATTGGTCACAGGGGCTACTGCAATCCCGAAAGAAAAATAATCGGCGCCCCTTGTGAGGCTTGAAAGTGTTAGATATCCTCCAAAACTCCAGCCCCACATTCCCATCCTGGATTTATCAACATAGGCAAAGGTTCCCAGATATTTCGCAGCTTCAATCTGATCCTGAGTTTCATATTTGCCTAACTGCAGATAGGTGCATTTTTTAAATGCCTCCCCCCTTCCACCGGTCCCGCGGTTATCCACCGAAACAACAATAATCCCATGCCGGGCCCAAAGCTGGTTCCACGACGAAATTGTACCCCAACTGTTTAGTACCGTTTGAGATCCCGGTCCCCCATAAATTGTAAATAAGACCGGATACTTTTTTTCCGGATCAAAATCGGGTGGCTTGATCATTACACCATTTAAATCAATACCATCAGAGGTTTTAAAGTTGAAAAATTCAGCCTTACTGAAATGGTATTCCTTCATGGTGGCGATGAGTTTTGAATTGTCCTGCAATACCCGCACCTCCTTGCCTGTGGAATTATATACTGCCCAATAGGGTGGTGTATTTACATCAGACCAACGGCCAATATACCATCGAAAATTATTACTGAATTCTGCTGAATTTGATCCGGGATGGATACTCAGCCGTTGCTTATTCATGCCATCCGGTTCAATCCGGTAAACATCCGTTTCAAGCGGCGACCGTTCGGTCGAAGCGTAATAGATCAGTCCATTCCTTTCGTCAACCCCATATACATTATTCACCTCCCACGGCCCACGGGTAACCTGGCAAACCAGGGTCCCATCCGTTTTATACAGATATAAATGCCGGAACCCGTCTTTTTCACTGGTCAGCAGAAACCGTTCATTATCCTTGAAAAAATACCAAAAATCATTGATCTCGATATAATACCTATTCTCTTCGGAATAGATCACTTTGCTCCCTCCCGTTCCAACATCAGCCAATAAAAGTTCCAATTTGTTCTGATGGCGGTTCATGCGGTATAGGGCCAGGGTTGAAGGATCTGTAGTCCATTTAATCCTCGGTATATAAATATCGGTCTCCTTACCAATATCCACCTGCGTTGTTTTTTTGTTTTTCAGATCATAGAAAAAAATACCCACAACCGAATTGTCCTCTCCTGCTTTTGGATATTTATACTTATATTGTTCAGGGTACAATTCGCCATAGTAGGTGAGCTGGTATTCTTTAACCTTTGTTTCATCGAACCGGTAATAGGCAATGGTGTTACCATCGGGCGACCAGGAGAATGCCTGTGAAAATTCAAATTCTTCTTCATATACCCAATCGGTGGCGCCATTGATGACTTCGTTGACCTTCCCATCGGTGGTCACCTGGGACTCGGTGCAGGAAGCAGGGTCCGGTGCGCAGGATGGAATATTGGTGATAAAGAGGTTGTTATCGCGCACAAAAGCGACCTTGCTCCCGTCGGGTGAAAAAGTAGCAAGGCGCTGTTTCCCGTTTTTGGAAAGCGGCATCAGCTTGTTATCCTTTAAATCATAAACATAGTAAAATGCCCGGGATGACCTTCGGTAAATGGGTTCTTCATCGGTAGGGATCAATAATTTTGTTTCGTCATCGCTGAATTCAAATCCTTGTAAAGAAATTGGAACGGTATCGCCTGCAGGGACCAGTTGGCGGGCGGTGACAACCGTACGATCATAGTTCCCTGTGGCGTACTCGTATACATTGAGGCTGTCATTTTTCAACTGGCAAAAATAATTCCCATCTTTCATGGAGTGAATACCGTAAACCCCTTTGGAGGCAAATTTGCGGTTTTTGAAAATATCTTCCAGCGTTATGGTTTTCTCCTCAGCCTGGGCAAAAACACCCATCGAAGTGGTTGCCATGAGGCTGAACAGGAACAAATAAATAAATTGGCTCTTCATAGGAATTTGCTTTGCTAATTTTGCCTCAAATATAGAAAATATTGGGGAGGGCAAATTAAATTTTAATGAAATGGGTAAAGGGGATGCTGATTAAAAAAAAACTTATATTTGCAACCGTTTTTCGGGATGTTAGCTCAGTTGGTTTAGAGCGCTTGCTTGACAGGCAAGAGGTCATCAGTTCGAATCTGTTACATCCCACACGATATCCTCTGAATAAATAAGAATAACGGCTTTCTGCGTTGGGTTTTTGCCACTCTGAATATTTTTATATATAAAATAAAAATACGGCGCCTGAGTTACCGTAAAATTCGTTCCAACTGGGAATTATCTTTACACACCGGGGTTTTGGCCCAAAGATTTTAGAAAAGAAAAATTTCCCCGTATAGAAAAACTCCCTTACCTTTACCATTGAAAACCGCAGAAAATGACAGAAGATTTGTCCAGAATACTTGCTGTTGATGATAACCCGAAAAACCTTCGGGTACTGGCTGCCCTGCTGTCAGCCAACCAATATCAGGTGGACTATGCTTTTCACGGATATGATGCCCTGAAATTTGCTTCCGGACAAGTGTATGACCTTATTTTGATGGATGTTATGATGCCGGATATGGATGGTTATGAAACCTGTATAAAAATCAAGCAAATTGAACAAAACAGGGAAGTTCCCGTGATCTTTCTGACTGCAAAAAATGATCTGGAGAGCCTGAAAAAAGGATTTCAGTCCGGTGGGGTTGATTACCTCACCAAACCTTTCAATGGTGAAGAACTGATTGCCAGGGTAAAAACCCATATAGAACTGAAACAGCTTAGGGACAAACAAAACAAGATCAACCAATGGCTCGAGGAAAAAGTCAGGGAACGTACCCTGGAGCTTAAACAAGCCCATGTTACTTTAGAGAAGGCACACCTTGAGTTGCAAACCCTCGATACCGCCAAAACTGAATTTCTGCGGATGATCAACCATGAGATCCGTACGCCGCTAAATGCCTTAAACGGTTTTATCCATATCCTGAAATCAGAAGTGTTACCTGCAGAGATCAAAGAGATGCTCGATCTGTTGGACAAGGCATCTGCAAGGCTGGAACAATTCCTGATGGTTGTTTTACAAATTACAGAGCTGGTTGCCAGGGAAAAACCCGTGCTTCAGGAAGAGGTACCCATCCGGGAATTGATCGAAGCCTCCATTGCAAGAAACAAAGTGAGGGTAGAGGCGCTGGGCCAGACGGTAAAAACTGTTTCCGATAAATTTGATATCAACATCGAATGCAACAGGGCATTGTTGCAACGGTGTTTTGACAGCATTCTGGAAAATGCCGTTGAATTTTCATGTACCGGCGGGGTAATTACCTTGCGTTTTACCACCCATGAGGAGCAGGTCATTTACGAAGTGATTGATGAAGGCCCTGGGTTCTCGGAACGTGCATTGCGTAACCTTTTTAAATTTTTTGAGCCCGGTGGGCAACACATTGACGAAAATGTCGGGCTGGCCCTGGCCCTGGCCAAACTGATCATGGATGCCCACCATGGCGAAATCAAAGTCATAAACAACCCTGGTAAAGGGGCTACCGTAAAATTAATCTTTAACCCGAACCCCTTATGAAACTTACCTTATATGGCGCTGCCGGCGATGTTACGGGTACCGCTTACTTTATTGAAACTGAAACCGCATCCATTCTGGTGGATTGCGGGATATTCCAGGGAAATAAAGTCGCTGAGCTGAAAAACACAAAACCCCCTCCGGTGAATTATCAGAAACTGGATGCCATTTTACTCACCCATGCCCATCTTGACCATTGCGGCCGGTTACCCCTGGTGATAAAAAAAGGATACCGGGGCCCTATCTTTGCAACGCCTGCCTCCATTGAGATTGCCGCGCTGGTATTGCGCGACTCATTAAAAATCCAAATCTCCGATTTCGAAAAGATCAACCGGATGCGGTTGAGAAATGGGAAAAAACCGATTAAACCTCCTTACGACCAGGAAGATGTGGAGGGGGCCATCCATTTGATGCGCCCCATGCCCTACCACCGCGATTTTCAGGTTGCCCCAGGCATATCGGTAACGGTTGATGAAGCGGGCCACATTCTTGGTTCCGGAAGCCTGCTGTTGCGGATCACCGAAGGTGAGCGCTCCAGGTCGGTACTGTTTTCTGGTGATCTTGGCCCCTTTGGAATGCCCATCGTCAGGGATCCGGAACCATTTACCCAGGCGGATGTGGTCATTATGGAATCGACCTATGGCGACCGCGACCACAAACCCCTGCAGGCCACCCTCGATGAAACAACTGCGATAATCAGGGAAAGTGTGAAATCTAAAGGGAAGATCCTGGTGCCATCCTTTGCCATCGGCCGAACACAGGATATGTTGTATTACCTTGAAAATGCATTTGTCGATGGGACAATTCCCTCTTTTCCTGTATATATCGATAGCCCGATGGCCATTGAAGCAACAAAAATTTACATGCGCCATCCCGAACTTTATGACGAGGAGATGAAAGAATTTGTAAAAACCAATGAACTTCTCAGATATAAAAATTTCATCCACCCCACGCCCACACCCGAAGAATCGAAAAAGCTAAACACAGTGGAAGGCCCCTGCATGATTATCGCCGGCTCGGGGATGTGTACAGCAGGGCGCATCCGGCACCATCTGCGGCACAATCTCTGGAACCCTTCCACCTCGGTGCTCATTGTGGGCTATCAGGCCAAAGGGACCCTTGGCCGTCAACTCGTTGACGGTGCAAAGTGGGTCAACATCTATGGGGAAAGGATCATAGTGCGGGCCAATATACATAAGCTTGGAGGTTTCAGCGCCCATGCCGGCCAATCGGACCTGCTCCGCTGGTTCAATGCTATGGCCCCATCCAGGCCCAGGGTTATCCTGACCCATGGTGAAGACCGGGCACGCATTCCATTGGCAAAAATTCTCCAATATGATTACGGTATAATACCCTGGTTACCGCAATATGGTGAAAGTACTGAAATTATCTGATACCCATGAAAAACGTTATCCGTCGCACAAAAATCGTGGCAACCATCGGCCCTGCCAGCAGTTCTTCCGAAATGATCCGAAAATTGATTGAAACCGGACTGGATGTGGCCCGTCTTAATTTTTCACACGGCAATTATGATGACCATGCCCGTGTAATTAAAGATCTCCGGACCATTTCCGACGAGCTCCAAAAACCGATAACCATCATGCAGGACCTACAGGGGCCAAAAATCAGGGTAGGACAACTCCCCGGCGGAAAAACAGAGATCCATACCGATGATCTGGTATTTCTGCTCCCGGAAAATGATTTTTCCAACCAACCCGGCGCCATTCCAATCGATTATCCGTACCTGGCAGAAGAGGCAAAACCCGGAATGCAGGTCTTGTTAGCCGATGGATTGTTCGAATTATTAGTGACAGATATTAAAGGGACCGCCGTTCATTGCCGGGTCGTAGAGGGAGGATGTCTTACCAGCCGCAAAGGGGTGAACTTTCCCAACCTGAACCTTCGTCTGCCATCGCTGACAGAAAAAGATATCCGGGATCTCGTTTTTGGCCTTGAACAGGAGGTAGATTGGATTTCGCTCAGCTTTGTCAGGTCAGCCGATGATGTGAAAGCGCTGAAAAAACTGATCAACGAAAAAGGATATATCAAACCGGTTATTGCAAAAATTGAGAAACCCCAGGCTATCGAAAACTTAGAGGAAATTGTAGATGAGGTCAATGGTATTATGGTAGCCCGTGGCGACCTTGGGGTTGAAATGTATCCCGAAAAAGTTCCCATGTTACAAAAGCAGATTATTGAACTTTGCAACCGGAAAGGTAAAACGGTCATCACGGCAACACAAATGCTGGAAAGTATGATCCACGAACCCCGTCCTACCAGAGCAGAAGCAAGTGATGTAGCCAACGCCATTATCGATGGTACCGATGCCATCATGCTTTCCGGCGAAACTGCCATGGGCGATTTTCCGGTAAAAGCGGTGGAAATGATGGCGCGGATTGCTATCGATGTTGAAGCAAAAATTAAATTTAAAACCTATCCTCCTTCTGTCCCATCCAAAGTGATGGCTCTAAGCCAGGCCATTGACCAGATGGAAGATGTCGTTGCCCCGCGTTGTATTGTTGTCCTTACCACCAGCGGGCAAAGCGCCCAGAGTGTGGCAGCCAACCGTCCCAATGCCCCTGTTTTTGCCCTGACGACGCACCTGAAAGTATATCACGGGCTCAACCTGCTTTGGGGAATTAACCCGGTTTTAATCAATGAACATCCCGATACTTTTGAGGAGATGGTTGCATTGTGCGAAAAAACCGTTATTGCAAAAAACTACGCAGCCCCGGGAGACAACATCATTATTTTAGGAGGAATCCCCGGCCACAAAGAGGGAGGTACCAATTTTGTCAAACTGCATACCATCCCTATAACCGACCGTTTACCTCACGATCAGGCAAAGCCCGACCTTGAGGTTCAGCATTGAAAGATCTTTTGATTTTGAGTCGTGGTAGAGCTCAATTTTATTGGTGGTCCACTTGTAATTAAAAGCAACCAGGGCGCCCCAGTTAGAGAAATTTCCGAATTTAATTAAAGCGCCCACTTCAGGGGTTAAGGAAAAATCCCAGCGTACGTTGTAAGCATCGATCTCCTGCACCAGGAGGTGGTGTTCCATGTAATCACCCCCGATTCCGAGGCCAATGTATGGTGATATCAATTTACCGGGAGCAATGTGATAAGCAACAACTCCCTGAAAAGGGACCATCCAGGTAAACCTGTAATTGTCGGCTGTTATCGCTGAACCATCGTTATCGTAAAAGGTTTGATAGCCGTAAAGCTGGCCAACCCGCTGCCATCCGATATTAAAACCGACAGCCAAACCTTTGTCGAGGAAATATCGGCCTCCAAGGTCAAACCCCGCAGGACTTGTATTGGCAACCCATTCATGAAAATCGCCCAGGGTAAAGGTGGTATTCCATGAAAATGTATAAAAACTACCTGGGGTGAACCCAACCGAAGGCTTTTCCTGTCCCTGCATGGTACCTGCAAAAAGGAGGGAAACCAAAAACATCATGACTACTTTTTTCATCTTTCTTTTCTTTTTGAGGTTAGCAATTATTGGGGAAATGCCTTGGTTTGTTTAAATGCCTGGTCAATGCTTGTTTGTATCTGTGCCATGGTATGATCACCTGTCAGCAGAGCACGGATGTAAGCATTCCACCGAATGTACATCTTCCCGTCAGGGGTAACATTCTTCCGGTCCACCATATCTATCATCAACGTTCCGCTGGCATACGATGTTATATATGCCGGATAGTAAGGATAATAGTAACTTCCTCCTCCCCAGTACCAGGGCGGATAATAACCCGGATATTCCCAATACCATCCCGGATAATAGACCTGAACATTAATATTCTTCACCACTACCACATTAATACCCAGATTGGGGTTCTGATTTTTATTAACCAAAAGGTATCCCCGTGAGTTCATGTTTTGTTTGATCTGGTTTAGAATTGGCTGGGCATCCGCATTGGGGAGCCAACCGCTGTCCTTCTTCCCGTTTGACTGAGAAATATATCCGATGGAATCAACAATGGAATAGGTTGTGAACTGGTTGAATTTAATACTTGTATCGTACTTTGTATAAACCACCAGGTCTTCGGTAAGCCGCACTGTTGAAGGCGGGTATTTTGAACAGGAGAAAAATAAAAACCCTCCAAAGAGGATCAGCAGGATCAATTTTGTTTTCATACAGATTGGTTTTTAACTACGCAAAAGTATTTAATTTTTCTTAAAAAGCTGAACAATCCGATATGTTTAATTACAGTCTCAGGGAACAGACCGCCTGAATGGAGTAGATCCAGTCGTCAGCTTTGCCAAAATTCAACACTTTGAATTCGCCCCCCACGCCCCAAAATTTGCTGACCGGATAAATATAAGAGGCTGAAAACTGATAATTTGATAATGACCAGATGGTACTGTTGACCGATTGATCGATACCGGATACTTTATTAAACATCATGGCAAGCCCTGCCCCTGCGGTCAGGTATAAGTGATCAACAACGCGCATCCGCACAGTTAGCAGAAAGGGTATTGCCGACATGCTTGCCTGTCCTGAAACATCGGTATAGGATTTACTACTGACTTTATATAACCGGTAAAAGCCTGTTTCAAGGCCAAGGCTTAGCCTGTATTCCGGTTCCCAGAAGAATTTCAGCGAAACCCCCAGTGAGTTTATCCTGGCATCGTCTTTGCCTATCTCCAGCGAATTGATGTAATGGGACCATCCGGCGCCAACGGTCAGTGAATAATGGTTCCGTTTCACTTTCAGGCTGTCGTTCTTTTGGGAATAAACAGCAATTCCCATAAAAAACACAAGTATAAGGATGACGATTTTTTTCCTTGTCATGATCTATTCCTGAATATAGTGATAATAGGCAACCACATAAGGATAATTGGTCAGTAATCCGTCGAAATTACCCTCATTTAAAAAGTCCCTGATCCATGGAATGGCATCGATGGTCCAGCATACCGCCAGGCGTCCTTCAGCGTGCATTTGCGTCACAAGGTCATTCTGGGTGCCCAGTGTCCACCGGGGAGCCCAAACCACCGAATTAGCCATGCGAACATCATCAACCGAGAGCTCACAAAGTGAAGGTATCTCCTGGTAATCGGGATAGTTCATTAAATCGGCGAGTACATCTGCCGATGGTATCCCAACGACTACCATAAGGTCGCGGCCTGCCGCTCTGGCACGTTCCAGTATCTGTTTCTGAATAGGGACTACCATTGCCATGGCATCCTTATCATCTTTCATATCGAGGTAAACAAACCGCAGAAGGGTACTGTCAACAACAAATTCGAGCGCATCCTGAAGGGTTGGGATCTGTTCACCATGAATAAGCCTGACAAAGGTTTGCAATTGTGCCCATGTATAATTTCCAATAGGGCCGGCCAGTGGGCATTTCATCGTCAGGCGGGTATTGATATCGGGGTCATGATAAATGAACGGGACTCCATCCCGGCTCAGGCGAACATCCACTTCAATACCCGTAGAGCCAAGTTTTTCAGTGAAATTGATCATCTCGATGCTGTTCTCTGATACAGGCAGCCGGTCAGAGGTACGTCCGCCCGACCGATGGGCAAGGATATAAAAATTACTGTCCACCCTGTCGGAAAAGGGTCTCTGAAAGGAAAAAATCAGCGGCTCATCAGGCAAGCCGTTTTCCGATCCATAAGCCCCCCGCAGGATGATCTGTTGGTCCCCGTTTCCGGTTAAGATGGTTGTGCCCCCCTCATCTCTTGAAATATAAAATGAGGCCAGCCCGGTACCATCGGCATACCCGTTTCTCCAGTAACCCTGAATAAAAATCACAGAGTCCAGGTGCCCAACCTGCAAGACGAAATATTTTCCATTGTTGCAGGCAATAGAAAGGCTGGTACGGTTCCATTTCAGGATGACGTTGTCGCCAAAAAAGCCTGCACCGCTAAACACCTGGTACACTCCCTCCATAATCAGCCTGGATGATGGTTTAAGTGGATAAGTCTCCTCCATGATGGAGTTGGGGCCATCTGTTGGCACCGGTACCGTATTATCCTTATTGCATCCCGACAACACAAAAAGGATTAAGATGACAGACAGAGCTCCTGTTTTCATAGGATCCAGCTAAATGAAAGTTCAGGAATATGATAAAATCGATTAAACGTAGTAAACAACATCCAGGTTGGCCAATAAAATTTTTCATAATTATCTTTGAACCCGATAATAAAAATATGATCCTTCCACAAACGTTGTTCAATATAAACCGCTGCAGTAAAACCATTGAAGTAATTCTTCGTCCGGACGATATCATTCTCGCCGCTGCTTTGTACCACATTGATCAGGGTAACAGCTTCCATTTTCAAGGTAAAGGCCATTTTTTTTAATTTATAGCCCAGAGAAATATTTGGATAACCGATCCAGACTTTGGTGTTGTTGTCGAACCCAAATTGTCGTAACTGGCCGTAAACAAAAGCCATGTCATACCCGATGTTGAAAGAAAAATCCTTCACAGAAAAGCCAAGCCGGGGCCCTAAAGCCATTTGATTTGAAACCACGATGGTCGTTACATCCCCCTCCAGCGAAAATTTCCAGGGGAGGCCAAAAACCATATGTATATTCACCAACGGGGCCTGAATCGCATTTTCCAAGAGGTCCTTCGGCGGTTTAACCATCGACAGTCCGGCAGCAATCCGGAACCCCCATTTCGAAGGATGCTGAGGAAACCGCATGGTATGGCCGGTAATATTGAAAGTGTCGGTTTTTCCCTTTTCCTGGGCAATTACTGAACTCATTAAAAAAAGGAGAACAACGATGGCAAAGGTTTTTTTAAAAGACATTCTTTCTGAGCTATTTTTTCCCAGTGGATATTAGTAGTGATCCGTATTATTAAAACTTAAAGCGCACGCCCAAGGTCACACCGGCATTGTCGAAGGGATATGTTTCCCTTAACTCTTTTTTAGGTACATCGGGGGATACATAGTCATTTAAAATCAGTTTGGAATAATATTCTGTCTCTTTTTGGAAGGTTGTCAGATCGCCCAGATGATCAACGCCGCCAATCGTATACTTTGTTATTTCGCTATAGAATGGCGACCAGGTGATCCCCTGAAAAGTAGCTTCGGCATAAAAACTGATCAATTTGCTGACATTAAAATCCACACCCAGTGCGGCAGCATATCCAAGGGCGACCCCACCATAGTATTTTTTTATCCTTACTATATCGGTTGGCGGGTTGGTTGCCTGGGTTGCTTCAATTCTGCCATAGAGATTTGGCAAAACTCCGATTACCATGCCAAAACGGGCATAGGGGTTGACTTTTTCAAGTCCGGCAGTAATCAGTATAGAGGGGGTAATGCACAACATATTCCCGGTTATACGTGCAGTTACATCGGTTCCGCCTGAAAATTTCATGATCGAATCCCCCAGGTTCGGGAACCCGATAAACTGTGATACTGCAAGTTCAAATCCCAAATACTTTTTTACCATATATCCAAAAGCTACAGATCCGGTAAACCCAGAACCAAGATCAACAGGGACAACCTGTATTGACTTCGTTGATCCATCATCGGTATAATTGTACAACATGTCGAGACTGGAGGAGGTACCTCCGGAAAGACCGATCCCAAGCCGGGTGTAGAATTTTTGAGCATTGACGATACCTGTAAGCATTAAGCTGAACAGGGCCAGGAGTAGAATTTTTTTCATACCTATGAAAGTTAAGTGAGACATTGTGATTATTTAATTATGAAACTGTTTCAAGTTTAAACGATGTCATGGAGCCGGATGGACAATCACATATTCAGTATTTGTTTAAGCAATTTATAACCCGTGGTACTGGCGCGCAATTTTGCGCCGTTTTTAAGAAGGATGGAATAGGACTCTTTGTCATAATATTCAATCCTGTCGATAAATTTCGCATTGACAATATAGGATCTGTGTATTCTTATATATTGTGAAGGGTCAAGATGGGATTCAAAATATTTCATGGTTTTTTCCTTGAGATGTTTTGCCTCTTTTGTATGAATCATCACATAATCTCCTTCAGCCTCCAGATAAAAGATATCCTCCACGGGGACAACACTTACTTTGTGTCTCGATTTCACTGCGATACGCTGAAGGTATTCCGGATTTTCGTCCAGTGATCTGACAAGGTTTTCCACATTGGTAGCCGTTTTCACAACAGCCCCTGCCTGTGCTATGGATTTTTGCACCGATTGGGCGAACCGTTCCTTCGAATATGGTTTCAGCAAATAATCAACGGCATTCATTTCAAAGGCCTTTATGGCATACTGGTCATACGCGGTACTGAAAATGATCAGGGGGGGGTGATCGAGCAATTCCAGCAATTCAAGTCCGGTAAGTTTGGGCATTTGAACATCGAGAAAGACCAGGTCGGGCTTAAGCTCCTGGATTGCCTTCAACCCGCTGAAACCATCCTGAAACTCTCCCACGATATCAATTTCCGGAAAATCTTTCAGATAATGTTTTATTACCTCCCGTGCCGGTTGCTCATCATCAACAACAATGGTTCTTAAGGTCATGGGTTAGAGTTAAGGTTCGTGTTTTGTTTCCGATGGTTCGATATTTGGAAGGGTTAAAAATACAAAATATTTGGTTCCTGATACAGAAGTTGTAAGTAATTTATCGGTCTTATACAATAACCGCAACCGTTCGCGTATATTTTTCAGTCCCAGTCCTGTTCCCTTACGGGGATGTGCATCGGGGTCAAAATCATTTTCAATGACAATTTCAAGAAATCCTTTGGAATAGCGACACTTCATTTCAATCTTTACCTGTTCTGTACTTTCATAGACACCGTGTTTGATTGCATTTTCGAACAGGGGCTGAAGTATCATCAAAGGTATTTTATGGGTGCAACAGTCTTTATCAATATCAAAATCAAACTGCAATTTATCGCCAAACCGGACTTTCTCAATTTCCAGGTACCGCCGGATATTGGCAAGTTCATTCTCGAAAGCGTTAAATCGTTTGGTATTGGTTGATACCGAATAACGTAAAAAATCGGAGAGTTTGATAATCATCTCCCTCGCTTTACCAGGATTTGTTATTGTAAGTGAACTGATGGAATTGAGGCTGTTGAACAAAAAGTGAGGATTGATCTGTGACTTCAGCATATTCAGTTCTGTTTCTTTTAACAACTCCCGCAAACGTGACTCTGTCCGGACTTTTTCCTGTAGGTTTTTATAATAAATGATCAGATAATAAACCAACCCGGTCAGAGCATAGAAAAGGATACCACTAAATAAACGGTATGGGATGGATATTATTAAAAAGTCGTGATAGGGTTTAAAACCATTAAAAAGCCAGTTCAGCAAAGTATAAGGCAAGCCGATCCATACCACCAGGGTCAACGCCAGATAGGTCAGGTGATTAAAGGCAACATTCCAGAAATTGGTTTTATCAGGAATGGTATAACGGACAATATACCATAGGGAAATTCCGATCAGACAAAAGAGAAAATTGAAAACAATACTGTCGGCGCCGGCAATCTCGAAGGTAAAATCATAAAAGAAATAAAATACGGAAAAGTGGACCCCCGCTACGAGGGCCCACAATCCAAAATAAACGGAAACAGATTTTCTATCAATAAAAACAGGATGGTTCATCAATCCGGTTTAATTTTTCAATAACTTTTTATTTCGCCCCCACCAAAAATTGCGCTCCCTTTAATGACCAGAACCCTTGTAGGATCGGGGCTCTCTTTCACATAAACACGTTTGTCGGTGAACCCTCCCAGGATAGAAGTAATTTTGAGCTGAATTTTCCAATCGGTAGGTACGATGATGGTTACACCGCCAAAAATAGTATTGATTTCCAACTCATTGATCCCTTCAGCCAAGGTAGACTGGGTCAGATCAATTTCCGAACCGCCGAAAATACAGTTGATATGGCCTCCCCGGAAAACCTGGTGCATGATTCTTTGTTTCCCGCCGCCGAAAATATTCTCTTCGTGAATAAACCCGTCATCGAGGGGTTGGGCCTGACGGTTTATCCCGGGTTGCCACCTGCGATGATGGGGCATCTTACGAAAAAGGATGAGGACTCCAATGGCAATGAGAATCAATGGCCAGAAAAAATGCATCACGTTAAAGGAGTAATGAAAAAATGTTACAAAAACCCGCGGCAGGATAAAAATTCCGCCTATAAGGATCAGGATGATCCCCGGGGTGCGGCTTTCGCTGATGAAAAAACTCACGATGCCAATCGCAATTAGCAGCATTTGCCAGGAAATCAGAATATGCTTCAATTCGTAGGGTAGTAACCTTGTATTAACAAGCAGCAACAGCAAACCAGCTATGATGACAATGACGCCAAAGCTGTATTTTTTTATCTGTTGACGATCTTCGTGTTTTTCTTCGCGCGGTTCCATGGCTAAAAAAGATTAAAAGTAAAAAAAAAAAAGAATACGGCAAAAATATACCACCACCTCAGGTCGGGGAAGCTATAATCGTCAGACCCCGTAAAATTCCCGATAAAGACCGGCATACCGGGACAAAACATTAAAATATTTCCTGTGCCTGTAAATACAAACCTTTCGATTGTTGTCCAATTCCAAAATCGATCAGAAGGTTTGTCCGGTCTTGTTTACCAACCATAATTCTCAAACCAAATCCTGCGCCGGGTTTAAAATAGCCAAACAGGGGCACCTGCATATCCCGGTTGGATGCTGTAAGCACATTGGCAAAGAGTACCCCTCCGATGATTCCGGTACACCGTGAAATCGGAAACCGATATTCCATTTCACCATACATAAAATTTTCACCCCGCCAACGTCCCTGTGCATATCCCCGTCCTGATGAGTTCATCTGGTCAAACCCACAAGCCATCAGATCCAGATAAGGGACCTCCCCACTGACCAGAAAACTTCCGAAAACCCAGAAAGCAAGCACATGACGTGGTATCTTTTTCGACAATCCCACATAGGTCCGGAATTCAGTCCACAACTGCGAGCCGTCCTGTGCGCTGCCCAGTAAGGTTGAATTGTACCTGTAATTAACATTGAGGTAGATCCCTTTGTAGGCATTGATAAGATTGTCGCGGGTATCATATACCAAATTGATGCTCAGGCCGGAGGCAACATATTTTGTATCGTCGAACCCATGCAACCGGCAATAGGCATAATGCGGGGTAGAGGTATAACTTGCAGAAGCAGTATCCAACGTCAAATCATGGATATTAAAATGATAATCCAGGTGGTACCCAATACCAGCAAAAAAATAACCGGTGATTGAACGGGATATGACATTATGAAATTTGATCCAGTTAAAACGCATGGGATATTCTCCATTTGCCGGCATTTCATCCGACGTTGCGATGGG
>DYSO01000052.1 GCA_020718225.1 Draconibacterium orientale
ATAATATAATGTTTAAAAACCACCGGGAGGTCGACATTTTCTGGCAGTGTTGCTTTCCCGGTGGCATTTTTTAAAAATATATCGGTAAATACTTCCTGTTCCAGGTTGATATATGAAACCCGTTGACGTGTGGTATCGGTTGCAGCGTACCCATGGGTGTTTAATTCGTTGAAAAAAGGCTGATATCCTTCCGGATTTCCGTTTCCGGGAGGGAAAACAACCAGGGAGCCACCGTTTTTCAGGAACCGGATGAGTGACTGTGCCAATCCGGAAGCGATATCCGTAAGGTCGTTAAGGATGATCAGGGAATTCACCGGGATTGCCGAATAGTCGAATTGTTGCGCCTGGCTGTTGGTAAAGGTGAATGCCGAATCATTTCCGAATACGGCATTCAGGTATTTATTTTCATTTTTTTCATTGATACAAAGTACCGGCACGGATGGCAGCAAGGGGTATGAAAAGTAATAATGGTCATCGTAAACGATCGGATAATCAGAAAGTTCGATTTTCCCATATTGTATCCCGGCAAGGTTTTCAGTGTAGGGGAGGATGATTTCCGTCACAGAATATGGCCCGATTGCAAAACTACCTAAAGCTTTTTGAACTTTGTTGATGGTCAGTTTAACCGGGATTTTTTCGAGTGGTTCGCCGGCATCGTTCCTGATCCTGACTTTCAATTGAACAGGCTGACCGGGTTGATGGACAGGGGATAGAAACCAGGCTGAATCGATGTATAGATTGTTTCTTTTTTCGGCCGGAAGAGGGATTAAAAACCAATGGGTTGAAGAATCGGGCCTGATATTTTGGAGGGACATAGTGGATTTTTGAAAATCGGAGATCAGGTAGGCATCCTTGTTCATTGTTGGGTATTCCTGAAGAAGATCGTTTTGTCTGCTGATAATCTCAGGGAGGATCCGGGTAGCCGGGGACAATTTTACCTCTTCGACCCGTTTGCCAAATTCATCCCTGTTTACGAAACGTTGATGACGGCCTTCGAAATCGTTGGTCTGGAGTTGGAAAAGATCGGTGGCATTATAAGCGGATGCAACTTCCAGCGCCTTGATTTTCGCCAGATCGATAAGTTTACCCTGTGTGGCAACAGCTTCCATGGAATAGGAATTATCGATATAAACGCTGACGCAACGCTGGCCTGTTGTATTTTCCTTCACCGGTGAAAAGGGGATATAGGGTTGGGCAAAAGCCAGTACCAGTGTGCTGAGGACAAGGATGCGTGCCATCAGGACCAATAGTTGTTTGAGTTGTGATTGTTTCTTTGTTTCCTGTTCTATTTGTTGCAGAAATCGAACATTGGTAAAGTAAACTTTTTTATATTTTCTGAAATTGAACAGATGGATGATAACCGGGACAGCTAATGTAACGAGGGCTATCAGAAAGAGTGGCTGGACGAATTGCATGGCCAAAGATAAAAAAAATCCCGGTTGGAAACCGGGATTTTTTTATGGTGCCGGGTATTGGATTACAGGCCGGGCACAGTGGATATAGGAAGGGTGATTTAAATGACCCCCTGGTCGAGCATTGCATTGGCAACCTTCAGGAAACCAGCTACATTTGCGCCTTTAACATAATTGACATAGCCCTCTTTATCTTTCCCGTATTTCACACATGCCTCATGAATGCTGCACATGATGTGGTGAAGACGCTCGTCAACCTCTTTCTTGGGCCAGCTCAGTTTCATGGCATTTTGTGACATCTCCAGGCCGGAGGTAGCAACGCCACCTGCATTGACCGCTTTGCCGGGGGCAAAGAGAATTTTATGTTCGATGAACAGTTCGATGGCTTCCGGGGTACTTGGCATATTGGCGCCTTCTGCCACACAGATTACGCCATTTTTAACCAGGTTTGCTGCATCCTCTTTATTCAGTTCATTCTGGGTTGCGCATGGAAGGGCAATATCGCATTTGACTTCCCATGGATGTTTTCCCTGATGGAACTGGGCATTGGGGAATTCGTATGAATAGGGTTTTACAATATCCTGGTTCGAAGCGCGGAGCTCGAGCATGTATTCGATTTTTTCACCGGATATACCGTCCGGGTCGTAGATATATCCATCCGGGCCTGAAATGGTTACTACTTTGGCGCCCAATTCGGTAGCTTTGATGGCTGCTCCCCAGGCTACATTGCCAAATCCGGAGATGGCAACCACTTTCCCCTTAAAAGTTTCACCTTTGGTAGCCAGCATTTCCTTGGCAAAATAGACTGCCCCGAAACCGGTTGCTTCCGGACGGATAAGGCTACCGCCCCAGTTAAGCCCTTTTCCGGTAAGTACTCCGGTGTTTTCACGGGCTAACTTACGGTACATGCCATAAAGAAAACCGATTTCACGTCCTCCCACACCAATATCACCGGCTGGGACATCGGTTTCCGGACCGATCAGCTTCCAGAGCTCAAGCATGAAGGATTGGCAGAAGCGCATGATTTCGTTATTGGATTTCCCTTTGGGGTCAAAATCAGAACCCCCTTTGGCGCCACCCATCGGCAAGGTGGTCAGACTGTTTTTGAAGATTTGTTCAAATCCCAGAAATTTAAGGATACTCAGGTTAACACTTGGGTGAAACCGCAAACCTCCCTTGTAGGGGCCAATCGCATTGTTAAACTGAATCCGGTAGCCCAGATTAACCTGTACTTTTCCGCTATCATCCATCCAGCAGACCTTGAATGTCAGTATCCGGTCCGGCTCTACAAGGCGATCGATGATGTTGGCTGATTCGAAATGAGGATTTTCATTATAAACCTCTTCGATCGATTCAAGTACTTCCCGCACTGCCTGGAGGTACTCATTTTCACCTGGATGCTTTTTTTCCAGGTCGTTCATGATTTTCTCTAAGTTCATTTTAATTCAGTTTTAGATGATTATTGACCAGTAAAATATTTGTTGTCGGAACGTCAATATTGTGAAATGAATAACAGGGGCAAAATTAATTACTTCCAAAGGATTAACCAAACATTAACAGACAATTATTTTTCCTTCCCGAAGCGTCTCTCTCCCCCGTTCGTTATAAATCGGGAATGGCTATTCTTTTTTTCTTTTTTCCAGTAATTTTCCGTTGGAGTAAAGATTAATGAAGTCGATGGAACCATCGGGATTGTAACTTATTTCTTCCCCCTCTTTCTGGTTATTATGATACCGGGTTACCAGTTTCATTTTCCCATTGTCGTAATAGGCTTTTTGAACGCCATTTCCTTTATCAAAACGGCCTTCCCCGATAATGGCCCCGCTGCCGTCGTAGTAGAGCCAGATGCCATCGTAATCCCCGTTCACATATTGTCCTTCCACTTTGATAATGCCATTGGGATAATATTCATGGTAAAACCCGTGCAGCTTTCCATGGGTGTAGTTGGATATGGACTCAATTTTCCCGGTCGGGTCCCAGGTTTTGGATGGTCCGTTAAGTTTTCCTTCAGAATAGGAACAGGATTCTTTCCGGTTTCCGGAGTTATAGAAACGGGCCAGGATGCCATCGGGAACATTGTTTTTATAAGTGCACTCCATCTGAATGGCTCCATCTTCGTACCAGTAGGAAGCCAGTCCTTGATATTGGTTATTGATGATGGTTATTTCCGATTTCTTATTCCCGTTGGGCCAGTATTCTGTTTTAGGATGGTCACAGGAGGCGCTGAGGATCAGGACAAGGGGAAAAAGGAAAAAAGAATGTTTCATGATTTGGATTGATTGAATATATCGATCGTGCCTTCAATCCCATTGATTAACATCTGAACTGCAATTACGGCCAGGATTAATCCCATGATACGGGAGATTACTTTTAGCATCCCGGGACTTATTTTTGCGGCGATGCCCCGTGAAGAGATGAATAAAAAGTAGGTAATCAGGCACATAATCCCGAATATCCCGATGACCATTAAGACATTGGTCATTGACTTTTCGGCCCCGACAAAATTCATGGCGGTAGAAATAGTCCCCGGGCCTGCCAGGAGTGGAATCCCCAATGGAGAGATTGCCATATCATGGGCAATGGATTCCATCTGTTGCTTTTCAATATCGGTTTGCGTATGGATTGGGTTATCCCTGGCATTCAGCATCTGAAATCCGATGATGAAAACAATAATCCCGCCGGCAATCTGGAAGGCAGGCAGGGTTATCCCAAACATCCTGAAAATGATATGGCCAAACATGCTGAAAACAGCGATGATGATAAAAGCAGCGATGGTCGCCCGAAGGGCTACTTTATTCTGTGTTTTTTTATCAAAATCCTGTACCATTCCGAGGAAGACAGGTATATTCCCGATCGGGTTCAGCATGGCAAAAAAACCCATGAAGACAGTAATCCCGTGCAGATATAAGTCATAAAATTTCATAATCCGTCCTCGTGTTTATTGGCTGCATATTTTTTAGCCTGGTTAATAAATTCATCAGCAAGCATTCCTGACAGTGGATTGGTTTTTTCCATACGTTCCGGATGCCATTGAACTCCCATCAAATAGGATTTATCCGCGGGATTTTTCCATTCCGCCCCTTCCACCACCTTATCTTTTGACAAGGCATTGACAGAAAGTACAGGAGCTATTTGATCGACCGCCTGGTGGTGGTTGGTTGTTACGGAGGCAGAGTCGCAATCAGAAATTTTTGATAACAAGGAATTTGATGGAAGGAATACAGGATGAAAACAATGAAGGTAATCTTCGCATTGATGTATGATGGGAGCCGGAACATCCGTGGGTATATCGATAACCAAAGTCCCCCCCAGAAACACATTTATTATCTGGTGGCCCCGGCAAATGCCAAAAACCGGCATTTTTAATTGGAGTGCAAGGGAGATGAGCGCCATATCGAGGCTGTCGCGATGAAGGTTTGTTTCGGTACAACGGCCAATTTCTTTTTCTTTTCCATACCATCCGGGATAGACATCTTCGCCACCGGTGACAAGCAGGGCATCACATCCTTTGAGTTGAAGCAGCGCCGAATCGATGGTTAAAGAATACATATCTACAACACAAATGGTTGAATCGGACCGGCTGAGAAAGTGTTCATAATTTGGAGAGGTTTTCGAAATGGCAATGGTGACAGGTTGCTGTGCGGAAGAAGTTGGTGGTAATACAACCGGAAAGAGGAGGGTTGCAAGCGCTGTAAATACGGATATAAAGTGTGTTGGGAATTTCATCATGGTTGCTATTGAGAGTGAAGAAAATATCGCTAAAGATAGTGAAAACTATTTGTCAAATAGAGATAGCCGGGTGTGTATTTGCCATCTGTATCAAGAATGGTCAGGGATGCATGGCCTGTTTTCCCGGTTCCTGTCCTCCCAAATTCCAGTAAAATCCGTTTGGGGCCCTTTCCCGGCCGGGATTGTATTGTGAGTTGACGCAAAGGGAACACTCCTTGTTTCATGGACAGTTCTTGCAGGTTTAAAATCCGGCCGGGAGGAAGGATCAAAGCAAACCGCCCCTGATCGGTCAGCAGGGATGCTATTTGACTGACAAGTTCAGCCAGGGTCAGCTCCTGGTCATGACGGGATTGGTTTTTCCGGATGGAAGGCGATTTCAGCTGATGTTCGAAAAACGGGGGATTGGTAATGATATAATCATAACGAAAAGAAGTTGTTGCAGCCAAAAGTTGAATGGAGGTATGAATGGTTGAGAGACGATCGTTCCACGGACTGTTTTTAAAATTTAATGCCGCCTCCCTGCAGGATGGGTGGTCGATATCGATGGCATCGATTCGTGCCTTTGATTTTTGAGCCATCATCAGTGCAAGGATCCCGCAACCGGTTCCAATATCCAGGATAAATCCCTGTTTTGGCGGTTCTGCCCATGCGCCTAAGATCATGGCGTCGGTTCCGACACGCATGGTGGAACGGGTATCTTCTACACTGAATTGTTTAAACCGAAAGGCCATTTAAGTAACTGTCAATATTCATTGCGGGATTGTCAAATTTAGCCACCTTATCCCCTAACCCCTGAAACACCTCATCCCCTAACCCCTGAAACACCTCATCCCCTAACCCCTTCTCCCAGTGGAGAAGGGGAACATCTCTCCCGTCCGCCCGTCCGCCCGTCCAACTTGTCCACCTGTCTAACCTGGTTTAACCTGTCTAACCTGGTTAACCTGGTTTAACCTGTCTAACCTGTCCAATTGATTGCCTGGGTTTGGGGTAAAACAGGGATTTTTCAACAATAGAGTTCGATCAAACCATCGGGTGCTTTGATTTCCAATGTTTTATTGTTGCGGTCAAGGTGTTTGATAATGGCATCCACTACTGGTATCAGTATCTCTTTTTCCCCGTATCGGATTTGAAATAAAGATTGGTTGGGGTATTCCAGGATGTTTTCGATCATGCCTATGTTGCCTCGATGTTCGTCAATCACTGAAAATCCGATGATCTCGTGATGGTAAAATTGATTTCCTGTCAGGGTGGGGAGTTGGTCCAATGGGAGGTACATTTCCAATCCCGGAAAAACTTCTGCTTCTTCGATGGAAACGACCTCTTTAAACCGGATGATTGCTTTTCGGGAGCCCCTCAGTTCAAGGGTATCAATAAAAAACGGAACCCGTTCTCCATGGAGGTCCAGAAAAACGGATTCAAGAGTTGTATATACCTCAGGTTCATCTACATCAAGATGAACTAAAAGCTGACCTTTATTACCATGAGTTTTAATGATTTTTCCCAGGTAATAAAAATCATCCTTAATCATAAGGAGGTGTATTATTACGGTTATTCCTGTACAGGAGCTTCCGGTTCGGTTGCGTTATCAGCAATTGGCGCTTCGGCCTGTGAAGCTTCGGCTGCCTGCGCGGCTTCATCGAGGCGGGCTTTGGCTAATTTTTTGGCAATGGCTTCGGCTTTGGCTTCATTCACTTTTTTCTCTTCTTCCAGCGCTTTCTTCCGGGAATCCTTTATGTTGAGTTCCTGCTCTTTTTTCTTGGTTGAAAATTTCATTTGCTTTTCTTCAAGCCACGCCTGGAATTTTGTTTCAGCCTGCTCCGTGGTCATGGCGCCCTTGAGGACTCCCTTGAGCAGATGGTTCTTGAACATGACCCCTTTGGATGCAAGGAGGGCTTTCACGGTATCGGTAGGTTGAGCGCCTTTTTGAAGCCAGGAAAGGGCTTTATCGAAATTAATTTCGATTTCCGCGGGAATGGTGATTGGGTTATAGATGCCAATTTGTTCTATGAACTTTCCGTCTCGTGGTGCACGACCATCCGCAATAACAATATGGTAAAAAGCTTGTCCTTTTTTACCTCTTCTTTGTAACCTGATTTTTGTTGGCATTGTTTAATGATTGTTTGATTAGTTTTTAAGGAGTGCAAAATTCGGGATTTTTTTCGAATAACCAATAAAAAATATTTACGATATACGATTTACCCAACCATTCCGGCTAATTCTTATTTTGAGGTGCTGGAATAAGAAGGACAATTATATGGAGATCAAAAAAAAAATCAACTTTGGTGTATTGCCTTATGCTGTTATACCGGTCGAAACCGGGTTTGCAAAAATAGTCATTTCAAATTCACCGGTATTACTGAATCTAAACGAGAATTGCTTCGCATTTTCATTAAAATGCAGTATAACAGGGTTTGATCAAAAAACGGAAAAACGGAGACCATACTCAAATGTGAATTATCCAGTGACATTTTCTCTATTTGATGACAATGAGAAAAAGAATTGCTTAGATTTGATCAATCCCAAAGGGATGACAAGATTATAGCATGTAGGGCATTAACCATCGGCCAAACCCTGAAGGGGTGAAAAAAAAACTATGGCGGGGCATTTTCACAAACCTGGTAAGGATTCATATCACCCTTTCAGGGTTTATTGTTTCCCAATCAAATTTTTTATATAATCATGACAGCCCTGCGGGCTTAATGGTGTAATGCCATTTTCCCTTATACACCTCAACCCATCAGGGATCCGTCTTAATCCGTATGGTTTTCATTCAATTTTTGTATTTGTCGTAACAGGCAAATTTTCCAGCACCTCAAAATAAGATTTAGCCCTAATAGTTACAGCTTACTTTATAACAGCTAATTTTATGATACCTTTATGCTTGTCCCGTGCCAACGGGAGGGGCTGGGGGTTGAACCGCCTCACTCCACCATCACCTTCCCGTTGCCCACAGTTTGCCCGTTATACACCAACCGCACCACGTACATCCCGCCCGGCCAAAGTGAAACATCAACCGCTACCTCTTTCTCCGATTGCAAAACTTCCTTCGAAAACATCCTTCTTCCAAACAGGTCATAGATTTCAAGAATGGCAGAATGCCATTGGTGATACACCGTGGTGAGGTTGAAAACCGGGCTGTGGTTTTCGGTTTTCAGTTGCTCCGGGATTACAATATTCAGAATATCCCGCGCCGGATTAGGAAAAACTTTCAACCTCCCGGTTTCCGGGTTTTTAAAGGGTTCATCAATGCCCACAATGATGCAATCCAATGGGATGGTATCCGATGCGATCGGGTGTGGGCACAAACTGTCGTAAACATAAGGATGCGTATAGAGTGTGTCATACTCCAGGTCGGAGTTGAGTTTCCAGGCATAACTGCGCACTGATTGCCATCGTGTTGACCTTGAACCAGGAACAACTTGTTGTCATGATCAACAATGGCATCGGCAAAACAATAGACCGTTTGCATAATATTAGCGGAATCCAGAACATTCCCATCTTTGTCCACTTTGAATACGCCAATCTGTCCTTCGCCCCCCGGAGTAATGATCCACCCCCCGTCAAGGGCAATGGTCGAATCCTGGAACCAGTTGATGTTGAAAAAAACCGCTTGCCAGGAATTGGGCACCAGATCGTGATACGAAATCTCATTGCCATTGACATCGGTCTTCAGCATGGTCGGCCGGTCGCCAGGCGGAGCCGCCTCGTCTTCGATATGTCTTCCGCATGAATAAATATTTTGCCGGCCATCAACAATTGAACGATATGACTCTCCATAAAAATGTTCCCCGCCAATATATCTCCATGGAAGTTCCCAATCGGCTTTACCCGAACTGTCTATCTTTATTATTAAAGGCCTTAAATATTTGGGATTTACTGTTCCTGAATCCGGATAGTAGCAATACCCGTTAATCAGGTAATGATAATCGGGGGCAACCATCATGTGTTCTCCGGCCGCACCAGAAAACAATGTATCACTCTGCGCATATTGTTGCTGCCAAAGAATATCTCCATTTTTATCCAATCTGAATAAATGAATATGATCGTTGGCATAAAGATATCCTAACCGTCTAATAAAGGTTATGTAACCTCCAGGAATCTCGTATGTTGATTGACTAATGTCACCAGTATCTTTACAGAAGGAAAAAATCTTACACCATTCAGTATCCCCACAAGAGTTAATTTTCATCACAAAAGGATCTCCCCATGAATCAGTTTTTTTTGTGGCCCCTGACACGATTAGTCCATTATCGTTTGTTTGCTTTACATCAAGCACACCTGTTCCATCATTGTAATCACCCAAAGTTTTATACCAAAGCATCTCGCCTGTCATGGTTGTTTTTATTAATAATCCATTTATAGGGAAACCATCGGAAGAAACGTACCATCCTCCGATTAAATACCCTTTATCATATGATTGAACAACAGACCAGGGGATTGTGCCATCATTTGGTAAATAAGCCTTTGGCCATATCTGGCACAGTGATGGTTTAATAAAGATAATAAAGAAAAAAAACAATAATATTACTTTGTGAACCTTCATCCAATTAAAATATTAAAAGTTGATGGATGGTTTTCCATCCATCAACCTTATAAATACATATTATTTTATAACGGCTATTTTCACGCTATCCAAACGCTTGCCTTCAGCTTCTAAAATCAGTAAATATAATCCCGTTTTCAGGGTTGCCGTAGGGAATATAATCTGGTTTTGTTTGCCCGTAAAGGCATAAGATTGAATTGTTTTCCCGTTTCCGTCATACAAATTGATCAAACCCCGCCCCTTAAATTTATCCAATTTAATTTTAACCACGAAGTAATCCTGAGCAGGGTTGGGATAGACGGTTAATATTGAAGCATCGCCAGATTCCTTAACCCCTCTGAATTTCTTCTTCTTCGCCTGTTTTAAGTAGGTATCTGGCAAGAAAATAGGTTCCTGGTAATTGATTTTTCCGGCAGTTATCAGGATGTTCCTGGCGTATGCGCCCGGTACACCATTATTTGATGTGGCAATTACCTGAAGGGATGTGGCAACCGCACTGTCAACCTTGAACATACCCATGGTATCAGAACGAATCTGTTCTGACAAGGTATAAAAATCAATATAGGCATTATGCGTCTCATCCTGAGATGGGGTGAAACTTAACGATTCGGGCATATCGGCCAGAAGGCTGTAGGCTTGCCCGAATTCACCTTTTGCATGGAACCAGCACACTTTGTCATATTGTGATGCAAGGGTGTTCCTGTAGGAGAATAACCAGTTGAGGCTGTCCTCATTGGCAGAAATAAGGGAATCTCCTTTAAAGTTGTTCAGCAGCCGGGTATAAGCCTTTGTCGCCTCTCCGTCCCACCAGGCCTTTTTCGCCTCAAGGATCTCCAATGCACTTACCGTATCCTCTCCAACCAGGATCTGCTCCATCATATAGTCGGGCATTGGGTTAATGCGGTCTTCAAGCATATTGATGATCTCATCCGACTTGGCGGAGTGTGGATTGGCTACCAGTACATCCCTGATCATGGCATTGTCGAGAACATCTTCTTTGGCAACCGAGGTCTTCATTACCGTATCAGATAGATAGGGCGATTTTGCAATCAACTCGTTACGGGTTTGAAGCGCTTCCGGTGGTGTACTGGTTGCTACATCAAAATTAAGCATGTTTGTTGAGCCACCGTCAACCAGTGCATTCAGAACTCCTCCGATACTGTCCACTTGGTCCTTTGCCTCCATCAATTTACTGATATCATCTTCTGAACCACCACCTCCAAGAGTTGAAGGACAACTTGTTTCATTGAAAGTCGAAAAAACGGAAAATGAATTCACTGTCCCATAAATATTTTCCGGCCTTGGACGTAACCTATATGGAAGTAAAGTTTGAGAATGGTAGTAGTAATCAATCGGGTTCCCTTCGTTATAAAAATCATAATGGCTCGATGCGGGGTTAGGCTGGAACATATTGCCAGCCGGGCCAAGGTTATTCCCACTCAGATAACCCTGGTTCTTAGCGATGCCGATGGACTCTGTATATGTCCCACTAAAAGTAATTGCGAAATCAAAATTATCAGGCCCGGCCATCGAATCATTTTTAATGAACTTGTTGCACCTGTATCACAGTCCTTCATTTTCATCATCCGGGTTTCTGTTCTCGTTCTGCGACAGGGTGGCAATATGCAGGTTATGAAAAGTATTCCGGTAAATTTCGTTGCTGAGGGTTCCTGAGTTGTTCACGATCAACCCTATGGTTACCGGAGGGGTTGATGTTTCATAAAACTCATTGTTTTCGACATGATAGCCCGAACATGCGTCTAAGTACATGCCATACGACCATTGGCTGGGCAGGGAGTTCCTGAACTTGCTGCTGATCACCTCGGCATGGGAAACGCCGTTGAAACCGCTCAGGTACAACCCCGCGTAATTGTCATAGAAATTCACATCGGCGATATTTACGCTGTTTGCTGAACCGCTGTTCATGGAATAGATGCCCCGGTAAAGCTTTTCAAATGAGCTGTGCCGAAAGTGTGGGCAAGGACTGGTATTCGGCTCAAGACAGGTGGCAACTACATTGAAACCAGCGTTTTCGCTGTAGATCCCGGTTCCCCGGGCCCCGTTTGTGTCATTGTGGCTGGGCAGGGTATTCTTAAAGGTACATCCCTCGAATACAATGGGATTGACCCCGTTAAGCATAACAAAACGATCGGGGGCCGAGCCATCGCGAAGCGTGTCGCTGGTAATGAAATTGCATCGTTTGAAGCGGGAAAAATTGTAAAACGAATAGGGGTCATATTTGATGGCAACTCTGTTGTTTTCAAACGTGGCGCTGTCGGCTAAAATAATGCCGCCGGCATAACCATAAACCCCCTCCTTCGATGCCAGGATGCCGGTTTTGGCATTGCGAACAGCCCCGTTGTGGACAATGGAAACCTTGCCCTGGATCAATTTTCCGTTGGCTATATGGGCTGTTTGACTGTAACCTGGCAATCCCCACACTTCAATTCCCTTCCATAAACTGTCCCTGCACAGGGTCGAAATCCTGCCGCCATCAATAACCAGTGTCCCTCCGGCCATCTTGGCGGGGCTGGGGCTTTGTTTGACAATGATCTTCCCTTCTGACGGCATATACAGGTTGCCTTTGATGGTTAATTTAGCCCCCGGCTGTATAATAAGGTCCGAATTCATTTGAACATCGTTGGTCCAGGTCATCTCTGCCGAGACATAAAAAGGAGTGGTGGAATACTCACAGGGATCCGACAAGTCGGCATTATTGTATGAGTTTAGGCGATACTTTCCCCATAATATCTCATCGGCGCTTCCTTCACAATCCCAAACGTATATTTTCGATCCGGCTGTGGCAATGATTTCATTCTTTCCGTCCTGGTCAATATCGTCGTTGTTCAGGATAAAGTAAAAATGTTCCGGATAGCCTGTCTGAACTTTCAGTTAATAATTGAATAGTTATACTGTCTGCGTTTATTGGCAGAAGATATTTTTGCTGGACAACCGGGACCTCAGGCGCGCCAAATACTCCTTGCGTTGTTATATAGGCTTTGGTAGGCAAGGGATAGGATAATTTAATTCTTGAGTATCCATGGTCCTCAAAAATGGTCAGATTGTTTTCAGCAGTTTGCAGTGTTCCCAAAACTTGTCCCCTTAATTGGCCGAACGTCATGATGACAAGTAAAACAGATAAATATTTTTTCATCTTTTTAAAAATTTTCCTGGCCTGAATTATTCATAAAACAGAAAAAGTTTGCTATCACATAGATATTCAATATCATAGAGAATACAAAGAAAAAAACATACTATTCTATGAGTAAAGATACAACAAGCCTAAACACCAATTTCATTTCTGGTTAAAAAAATTTTTCTTCTACCATTTTCACCCTTGCCCCGGTTTTCAAAAAGCCTCTTGAAGTCGGCTTTTCAGCTTAGGCCCATGTTGGCCCGGCGGGTATTCCAAATCGCGGCAGGATACGAAGACGCCAATGACTTCTTCATGGACAAGTAGTGGAAATTATAAAAATCCAAAGGCTCATTTGATTGACATTTAAAGCCGAAGTACACCAATTTTTGATTTCGGCAGGTTCAATTGTGTACTACATCCTATTCTCTTGCAGTGGATTTTTTTCAACAATGTCAAATGGTGGCATTTTTTCCGGTACTTTTATCGCCTTGACTTCAGTTTCGATATTTTCCCGACAACATGATTGATTTTGTTCATTTACACGTACATACACAGTACTCCATTCTCGATGGAGCCTGCAAAATCAGCGACCTGGTAGATAAGGCAGTTAAACTCGACATGAAAGGCCTGGCTGTTACCGATCATGGAAATTTATTTGGCATCAAGGAATTTGCGGAGCAAGCTTCAAAGAAAACCGGATTAAAACCCATCTTTGGTTGTGAGACCTATGTTGCCCACCGGGGACGTAAGGATAAAACCGAAGTGATTGACCGGAAAGGCGATCACCTGATCCTTCTGGCGAAAAATTTAAAAGGTTATAACAACCTGCTCAAGTTAATTTCTTTTTCCTGGACGGAAGGTCATTATTACAAACCCCGTATTGATAAAGAACTCCTTCAGGAGTACCACGAAGGGTTGATTGTTTCATCGGCTTGTCTTGCAGGTGAAATCCCAAGGGCCATCATGAATGGGAACCTTGATAAAGCAGAACGGGCCATCCTTTGGTTTAAGGATCTTTTTCAAGATGATTTTTACCTCGAGTTGATGCGTCATCCGGCAACAGATCCAAGCCGCGACCAGGATGTCTACAGACGGCAAATGATGGTGGGGAAAGCATTGATAGAAATGGGCCACTCATTAAATGTTAAGTTATTGGCTACCAATGATGTGCATTTTTTAAATGAATCTGATGCCGATGCTCATGACCGGTTGCTCTGTGTCAACACCGGAAAATTTATCGACGATCCCGACAGGATGCGCTATACCGGACAGGAGTGGTTCAAATCGAAGGAGGAGATGAACAGGCTCTTTTCGGATGTTCCGGAAGCGCTTGAAAATACCCTGGAAGTATTGGATAAGGTTGAAATCTTTAGTCTGAACCGCGATCCGATCATGCCCGACTTTCCTTTACCTCAAGGGTTTACAGATGCGGATGAATATCTGCGCCACCTGGCATACCAGGGAGCAGGGAAAAGGTATCCGGAGTTGACCATGGATATCCGGGAACGGATTGATTTTGAACTCGATACCATTAAGTTTATGGGGTATCCGGGATATTTCCTGATCGTTCAGGATTTTTTGAATGCAGCCCGGGAAATGGGGGTTTCAGTCGGCCCGGGACGGGGATCGGCAGCTGGTTCCGTAGTTGCCTACTGTACCAGGATCACCGATGTGGACCCGTTGAAGTACGACCTGCTTTTCGAACGTTTTTTAAATCCCGACAGGATCTCTATGCCCGATATCGACATCGATTTTGATGAAGATGGCCGCGATCGGGTTTTACAATGGGTCGTTAATAAATATGGAACCGATAAGGTTGCCCAGGTAATCACCTTTGGCACTATGGCTGCCAAAGGGGCCATCAGGGATGTCGGCCGTGTGCAACGGTTGCCACTGGATGAAGTAGGAAAACTGACCAAACTGGTGCCATCACGTCCCGGAATAACCCTGAAAGAGGCTTATGAAGAGGTCCCGGAACTGAAAGCGGCACGGTTATCCTCAGATACTCCGGTTTCCGAAACCCTTAAGTATGCCGAGATACTGGAAGGTTCGGTCAGACAAACGGGACTGCATGCCTGCGGAATCATCATAAGCCGTGACAGCCTGACCGAGTATATACCCATTACAACTTCCAAAGAATCGACCCTTTTTGTTACCCAGTTTGATGGGGAGCATATCGAAAAAGTAGGCATGCTTAAAATGGACTTTCTTGGATTAAAAACCCTGGCAATCATCAAGGATGCCGTTAAAAATATCCGTATCTCCAAAAAGGTTGATATTGATATAGAAACCATCCCCTTTGATGACCCGGTTACCTATGAGTTGTTCAGTCAGGGGCGCACTACCGGCATATTTCAGTTTGAATCGGATGGTATGAAAAAGCACCTCCGCGACTTGAAACCCAATAAAATTGAGGATCTTATTGCCATGAATGCCCTTTACCGGCCGGGCCCGATGGTTTATATCCCAAGTTTCATCAATCGGAAACATGGTAAGGAAAAAATTACCTACGATATTCCGGTAATGGAAAAATATCTGAAAGATACTTACGGGATAACCGTTTATCAGGAGCAGGTTATGCTGCTCTCACAGCAACTTGCAGGTTTTTCAAAAGGGCAGGCTGATTCCCTGAGGAAAGCGATGGGAAAAAAGATTGAGTCCATGATGAACGATCTGAAACCCAAATTTATTGAAGGGTGCAAGAACAACGGTCACGATGAAGTTGTGGTGAATAAAATCTGGAAAGATTGGGAAGCCTTCGCCAATTATGCCTTTAATAAATCGCATTCAACATGTTACGCTTATGTGGCTTACCGCATGGCATGGCTGAAAGCCCACCATCCGGCTGAATTCATGGCTGCAGTGTTAAGCCGTAACCTTACCGATCTGAAAGAGATTACCCTTTTCCTTGATGAGTGCAAACGTATGGGAATCCCTGTACTTGGACCGGATGTTAATGAAAGCTCGGATGCCTTTGTCGCAAATATTAAAGGAGAAATCCGCTTTGGGATGGCAGGCATTAAAAATGTGGGAGAAGGCGCCGTGCAGGGTATTGTTGAAGAAAGAGAGAAGAATGGGCCGTTTTCGAGTGTTTTTGACCTTACCCGACGTGTCAATTCTCACATGGTGAATAAGCGATGTATGGAATCCCTTGCCAGGGCTGGCGCTTTCGATTGTTTCGAAAATACGCACCGGGCACAGTATTTTTTTCAGGAAAATTCAGACGATCCTGTATTTCTTGAAAAGATTATTAAAAATGCCGCCGATTTTCATACCCGTAAAAATGCAATGCAGCAATCCCTGTTTGGAGAGTCGGAAGAAATTCATTTTAACGAATTTACACTGCCCGATTGCCGTCCCTGGACCAAACTGGAACAGTTAAAATTTGAAAAAGAGGTTACCGGTTTTTATCTCAGTGGACATCCCCTGGATGAGTATCGGATGGAAATGGACCAGTTCTGCAATATCACCATCGAAGATCTAAAAAAAGAGTTAAAACCGCTCAAGGGAAAAGAGTTGCTTTTTGCAGGAATCGTCATTGAAGCAAATCATAAAACCGGGAAAACCGGAAAAAAGTTTGCCTCTTTCATGGTCGAAGATTATTATAACTTCATCAACCTGACTGTATTTTCCGAGGAATATCTGAAATGGAAACATTTTCTGGAAGAGGGCCAGTATCTTTTTATCAAAGCCAGGGTCGAAGGGCGATTTGATAATCCCGATCAATTGGTAATAAGGGTAAACAACATCATGCTGCTTTCAGAGGTTATGGAAAAACTTACCAGGGCAGTTTCAATCTCAATTGAAATCAATGAACTTGCAGTGGATACGATTCATAAATTACATACCCTTGCCAAACAATTCAAAGGGAGAAGCGCCATGCGATTGCGGATTCATGATGACACAGAGAACCTCTCCATCGAACTGCCATCGAAAAAGTATCGTATCAATGCAAAGGAAATGATCAGGGAGCTAATTGAATTACCTGGAATTCAGGTACAAGTGTTACAGGAATAACCTTAACACAGGAGGGATATCCATATGGGAATTTTTATTAATTTTGTCGTTTAATGGTGTTTGTCAAATTTAAAATTCTAAAGATATGTTCGAAATTCTCACAGATTCAAATTTTGAAGAAAAGGTCATGAAAAGCGATAAGCTTGTTGTTGTTGATCTGTCCGCAATCTGGTGCGGCCCTTGCCGGATGGTTACACCCATTATTCATGAACTCGCAGCAGAATATGAGGGCAGGATCGTTGCAGGTGAAATGAATGTTGATGAAAATCCCACAACAACAGCGTTTTTCAAAGTCAGGAATATCCCTACCGTTTTGTTTATTAAAAACGGACAAGTTGTTGACAAACAGGTTGGCGCTGTGCCTAAATCCCACTATAAGGCCATGGTGGAAAAGCATATTTAATCCGACTCTTTTATCTTTTTATCACCTGTTTGTGCCCTTCATCGATCAAAGTAAATTAGAACAGTTTTCCTCCCTTGAATTCCTGGCCCGCCAGGTTGTTGAAGGTTTTATTACGGGGTTGCATAAAAGCCCGTTTCATGGTTTTAGTGTTGAATTTGCCGAACACCGGCTATACAATTCGGGAGAATCGGTGAGGGATATTGACTGGAAACTTTATGGAAGGACCGATCGGCTTTATACCAAGAGATACGAGGAGGAGACCAATCTGCGTTGTCAGATTTTCATCGACAACTCTTCCTCCATGTATTATCCGGTTGTTGCCAAACCAGATATTGACCATCCCAATAAGATCACCTTTTCCGTTTACATGGCAGCAGCCCTGATTTATCTTTTCAGGAAGCAGAGAGATGCAGCAGGTATCAGTGTGTTTTCCGATGGGGTTGAACTGCACACGGAAACCAGGTCCAACGCTGTTCACCACCGGTATCTGTTTTCGGAACTGGAGAAGTTGTTAACGCCGAGAAACCCTGAAATGGCCCGGGGAACAATGGCAGCCCAAACCATTCATGAACTGTCGGAACGGATCCATAAACGTTCCCTGGTCGTCATTTTTAGCGATATGTTTGAAAACAATGCCAGGAATGAAGATCTTTTTTCAGCATTACAACACCTGAAACACAATAAGCACGAAGTCATCCTATTTCATGTGGTGGATAAAGGCAAAGAGCTGGATTTTGATTTTGATGACCGGCCTTATAAATTTATCGACCTGGAAAGCGGCGAACATCTCAGGGTTGTTCCTTCCAGGCTCAAAGGACATTACATTGAAACAATGGCCCGGTTCCGCACCGAACTTCGTTTACGGTGTGTACAATATCACATCGATATGGTCGAAGCCGATATCCATGCCGGGTTCGAACATGTTCTTTTGCCTTATCTTGTAAAACGGAGCCGTTTATTCTGATTTTGTCCTTCAGGGCTTTTGGTAGATCAATGCTGAATTCCGGTTTCCTGCTTCTGTCGTGTACCATAAAGGATATTGGACTCCCGAACTCTGGGCCCAGTCGGCAAAGTGCAGGTAAGCATTGATGATGGGAACCCGTTCGACCGGGTAATCAAACATGACAGGAAAATCCATTGCCCATGGAAGGTTGGTCGCCGATTTATAATATCTTCCGGTCCCAGGGTCGGAATCGTCATTTTGTGTGCCAAAAAGCGTCATGTCGGCTTGAGCGGTTGGGGGCTGGTCGGGGAGGTGAACCTCGCGCCCACGGACCTGGTCCACGATCAGGAACGGATTGTACGGGGGCGATCCGGCTAAGGAGATGGGAATGGGGCTGTTAAAAGAGACCTTCATTTGCATTGTGTCGGGTGTAACATAGGGCAATCCCTCTGTGGTATTGGTTCCTGTTCCGCCACCGGGCTGAGGAAGCTGCCTGAAAACATTATCGGTAACAATCACCGTGGCTTGATTCTGGTTGGCCTCCGTATTATTGGCCATCAGGTTGATATATCCTTC
>DYSO01000209.1 GCA_020718225.1 Draconibacterium orientale
ACGATATATGTAAACCCGCCAGTCGGTCTGCACAAACCATCGGTTTCGATTCAGGAACATATTGGTCTTTAACTGAAAAATCAGTTGCTTTTTAACCGTAACCATTAGACTTGCTACTCCTGCAGATAATTTTGTTTCCGAAAAAGGGCCCAACCTGCCCGATATGGAAGATCCTGCGCCGATCTGAAAACCTGTTCCCGGAGAGATCCCGACGAGGGGGATAATGATGGCATTGACCTTTCGTGAAGGAATCGTAGCAGTAAAAGATTGTTTTTTGGTAAACAGGTCGAGGATGTCTTTCTGTGGACAACTATCCCCGGGGGCAATGGTATCGGGAGTAACCGTCAAAGCCTGAGGGTGTGCTTTAACCGTCAGCACCATGGTCGATAAAGTAAAAAGAAAAGATAAATTCAATAAACCCATTTTCATTTCGGGTCAAAAATAAGAAATTAATTGCTTTTCCTTAGCTTTGTACCTCAATCAGAAATATGCTTCTTCACTTTTCAAAATATCACGGTACCGGTAATGATTTTATTCTCATCGATAACCGTTTACAACAGTGGGCCCCGGCATTTGAGGAAGTTGCGTTTTTATGCGACCGCCATTCCGGGGTCGGGGCCGATGGTTTGATGCTTCTTTCGGAAGATGAAAATGTGGCTTTTCGAATGACCTATTACAATTGCGACGGAAGGGAAAGTACCCTTTGTGGTAATGGAGGAAGGTGTATCTCTGCTTTTGCCCGGAAGTTGGGATTGGCCGGAGATTTCGTAAGATTTCACGCTGTGGACGGGGAACACATCGCAGAGATCCTGGGAGAAGAAAAAAATGGCGCCCTTATCCGGTTAAAAATGCTGGATACGCATATTGATCAGCAATTTCAGGATGGTCTCCTGATCAACACAGGGTCGCCCCATTTTGTACAATTTGTAACGGATGCCAGCCTGACAGAAGTTTTTACGAGGGGCAGGTCTCTGCGTCATGACCCCCGGTTTTCGCCCGGCGGCGCCAACATCGATTTTGCAGAGATTCAGAACGGTGATATATTTGTGCGCACCTACGAACGCGGCGTGGAAAATGAAACCCTCTCCTGCGGTACCGGGGTCACTGCAACTGCGCTGGCGGCATCATTCATGGGATACGTTGCCCCGGGCCCGGTCCATATCAAAACCCTGGGTGGAAAACTAACAGTCAGTTTCAGTCAATCGGGACAATCGTTTTCGGAAATCTGGCTGGAGGGTACCGCCACTTTTGTATTTAAAGGTAAAATTGAAATTTAATGGATCAACATCCTTTTTTTGCCGCCCCCAATATTCGGTTGCGGGCCATGGAGCCCGAAGATATCGATGTGTTGTATGAGTGGGAAAACGATCCTTCCATTTGGCCGGTCAGCAATACCCTGACCCCCTTTTCGAAATTACAAATCCGGGAATTCGTTATGAATTCGGCGCATGATATTTTTGCAGACCGGCAACTGCGACTGATGGTTGAACTGACCGGAGAGGATAGAACCAACACCGCTATTGGTACGGTCGATTTTTTCGAATTCGATCCTTTTCACCTACGCGCCGGTATGGGCATATTGATCAGAGAACCCTATCAAAACCAGGGCCATGCCTTAGAAGCAGTGGGCATTGTTATCCGGTTTGCCTTTGAAACCCTGGGGATGCACCAGCTTTTTTGCAATATATCGCCAGAAAACAAAACCAGTCTCCGTTTGTTTACAAAAATGGGATTTGTGCAATGCGGTATTAAAAAAGAATGGAACAAACATGGTAAAACCTGGAAAGACGAATGGATGTTTCAATTAATTAACGATAAGGGTTAACGCTGCATGTTCCTTCTTGATAACTATAAAAACCATCCCGGGAGATTTTTTTTTGGCGACCTGATTGGCATCATACTTCCCGGGTTGACATTGTTGATCCTGGCCTTTGCCATGGCCCGCTTTTATCACGATGCAACACTCCCCGTCATCGATCTTAACGGAAAGCCGGAGGCGTATCTCTGCATACCCACAGGTTCTGATTTTAACGATCTTCAACAATTATTGCTGGAAAACGGAAAGCTGCAGCGCCGTGACGCCTTTATCCGTCTGGCAGAAAGAAAAAATTACACCCGGAATGTTAAACCAGGCCGTTATAAAATCACCAACGGGATGCGGAACAACGATCTGGTTAACCTGCTCCGTTCCGGAAAACAGGAACCGGTCCGGATCACTTTAACAAACATACGGTCGCCACAGGAACTTGCCGGGAAGATCGGGAAGTCACTTGAAACCGATTCCGTCCAATTGATCCGAATTTTCAGGGATCCCCTGTTTTTACAAAAATTCGGACTTTCGACCTCCGATTTTTTTGTTTTTTTTATTCCCAATACCTATGAATTCTATTGGAACACTTCGGGAGATGCCCTGTTTCGGAGGATGGAACGGGAATTTAAAAAATTCTGGAATAAGGAACGACAACGCCAGGCCGATTCTTTGAAGATGACCATTCCGGAAATTGTGACCCTTGCTTCCATCATTGAAAAGGAAACCAATAAAAATTCCGAAAAATCGAGGATTGCCGGCGTCTATTACAACCGTTTGCGTAACCATATTCCGCTTCAGGCCGATCCGACCGTAATTTTTGCATGGCAGGATTATACCATCCGCAGGGTTCTCCACTCCCACCTTGAGATTTCCTCACCATACAATACCTATCTGGTAACCGGGTTGCCCCCCGGACCCATCTGCATTCCATCCATCGCCTCTGTTGATGCAACCCTTTACCCGGAGCGCCATGACTTCCTCTATTTTTGTGCGCGGGACGATCTTTCAGGATATCACGCTTTTGCCCGAAACCTGAAGGAACATAATGCCAATGCCCGGAAATACCAGAAAGCTTTAAACACATTGAATATAAAACACGGATCATGACAAAGCGGGTGTTTTATATCTTTTACGGCGGGCTCCTCTTCACTCTGTTCATCTTTCCTGCGTTGAGCCGGGCATCGGCCCATGACACCCTGGCCCCTGACTCCGCCAACATCTATAAAGGCCGGTTAACGGCGACAATTGCTGTTCAGGGGACCCTCTATCTGGCTTCGTTTGGTGGTTTATATGTGGCCTGGTACAAAAATTATCCGCAATCCTCCTTCCACCTCTTTGATGATACCGACGAATGGATGCAAATGGATAAACTGGGACATGTAACCTCAACCTATTATATCAGCAGGCTTGCTTACGCTACCTACCGATGGTCGGGATTAAAAAAGAAAAGTTCGGTCTGGCTCGGAGGTGCATTGAGTTTTGCTTATATGCTGAATATTGAAATATTAGATGGTTTTTCTTCCGGATGGGGTTTTTCTCCCGGCGATCTTGCTGCCAATACAATAGGTTGTGCCCTGTTTATCAGCCAGCAGCTGATTTGGGATGAGCAACGCTTTAATATAAAATACAGCTTTCATCCCACCGATTATCCGGAAACCAATCCGGAGCTCTTAGGCGATAACCTCATTCAGAATATGTTAAAAGATTACAATGGGATGACCTTTTGGTTATCCGGGAACATCTCTGCTTTTCTTCCTGAGAAAGCCAGGTTTCCGCGTTGGCTCAATATTGCCATTGGTTACGGGGCCGAGGGGATGACCGGGGCCTATGCCAATTGCACCGATAACGGAAGTAGTGCGGACCTTTCACCTGAAAGATACCGGAAGTTTTTTCTTTCAATGGATGTTGACCTGACCCGGATTCCCACCCGGTCGAAGGTTTTACGCGGGTTATTCACGCTGTTCAGCTTTATTAAAATTCCATCGCCGGCCTTGGAATTCAACACCCTGGGTGAAGTAAAATTCCATCCGTTTTACTTTTAAAATATTCATGAGTCGAGTCTAAAAAGGACAACCACAAAATTAGGGGATAAATTGGCAA
>DYSO01000210.1 GCA_020718225.1 Draconibacterium orientale
TCAAGAAGATCATCAAGTACTTGTTCCACACGGATGGCCAGCTCTTTCAATGTATGAATAGAAGAGTAACAAGTAGTAAACCGGTTTAACCGGTTCAGTAACTCCAAATGATCCTTGATTCTGAGCATCTGTTAATGTTTTATTGCATTGAGGGCAGCATAAGCACACTCTGCCGTGACCGCCGGATCGATTTTTTCAGAAATTCTGACATCGTTGAATTTTGGATAAAAGTAAGCATTTTTTTTTCGCTTGCCATCCCGACCCTTGATATTTGAATTATTCTTTAAAAATTATGGCTCCGGCTTTACTTTAAAATGTTGTACAATTTTTGTAAAATATTGTAATAGTTATATATATGCCCTGATGTACTTTTGTGGCCGATGTTATTGTATTTCTAAACCAACTAAAAGATCTATTTATGAAAGCAAAGAATTTTTTGAAAATCAGCGCTGGTTTACTTTCAGGATTGGTATTCCTGATGTTTACCCTGAACGGTTGCAGCAAAGCAGATGAACCAATTTCTGTCACCGCAGATGAACTCACAAACCAGGAAGCAATCCTGGATTACTCTTTTACCGATGATATTTTAAAATCGGGTACTTGCTGTATCGATACGTTTCCGTATGAAACCCTGAGCCCTGAAGAAACGGAAGCGCTACTTGTCATGCGTGAAGAAGAATTTCTTGCCCACGATGTCTATATTACACTTTCTCAACTCTACACCAAACCAATTTTCAGAAACATTGCCCGCAGCGAACAACGGCATACCGATGCTGTAAAAATGCTGATTGATAAATACGGGCTTCCCGATCCAGCCGCAAACCATATCACCGGTACTTTCACGAACCCCGACCTTCAATCGCTTTATAATTCATTGGTGGCATTGGGTAGCACTTCACTGATGAATGGTTTGATTGTTGGGGCTACCATCGAAGATCTTGATATTTATGATTTAATCAATTACCTGACCATCACCGATAACCAGGACATGACATTTGTTTTTAATAACCTGATGCGTGGTTCCAGAAACCATCTCAGGTCCTTTTATGCAAATATCAGGTTCTACGGAGGATCCTATACTCCACAATATCTGACACAGGCTCAATTTGACGCCATTGTAAACTCGAAACACGAAAGAGGCCAGGGAAATTGCAGCTGTCTCTAAGGGGGAAACAAGAGATAGCAACCGGCAATCATTCATTGCCGGTTTTTTTATGCCCGAAAACAGGTATGTTGCCCGTTTACAAACTTTTTTTTTCTCCTGCCGCAAGTTTTTAGAAATAACGTTGTCTAACCATTAAATTCATGTCTAACCAATTAAACTATTTCAAATGAAAACTGTAACTAAAATCGTACTTGCCACAACGATCATGGCATTTTATATTGTACCGGTTTCTGCACAAACCGCTGTCGGAGATAAGCCAGTACAAAAAGCAGCCGTAGCATCGACATTTACTCCCGGTACTTTCTCAGACACCAATAAAAACGGGGTCTGCGATAATTTTGAAGCCCGTCCGAAATCGGGCAGGGGAGGAGCTTTCATCGATAAAAACGGCGATGGTATCTGTGATAACCGGGGCGCCTTTGGCAGAGGACAGGGCAAAGGAAATGGCAAAGGCCAGGGGCAAGGATTTCAAAACAATCCGGGAAAAGGAAACTACTGTGGCCGTGGAAATGGCTGTGGACGGGGATATCGCAACGCACAGCGGAATACCAACTGAAAAGATGTTTTTATCAACCCGTCTGTAACCGCTTGTCTGACTTTTCCATGACCGACCACGAATTAATCGAAGGAATAAAAAACAGGGATAGGATTGCACTTCAATATCTGGTGACAACGTATCAGCGAAAAGTTATAAAAACGGCTTTTTACTTTCTTGGAAATATGGAAGACGCCGAGGACCTTTCTCAGGAGGTTTTTATTGGGATTATTGATTCCGTCGCCCTGTTCAGGAAAAAATCATCCCTGTCAACCTGGATTTACAGGATTACGGTCAACCAATCATTGAACTTTTTAAAGAAGAGACAACGCAGGGGTGTTTTTTCAAGGATAGAATCGCTGTTTTATTCCGATCACGGCGATAACCGGCTAACGCCAAGGGAACCCTCTGTAAATGAGAATCCTTTTGAAGAAAACGAACTTCGGGGGATCCTTCAGCAGGCTGTTCGAAGTTTACCTGAAAATCAGCAGATTGCCTTTGTTTTATACAAATATGATGACCACTCTTATAAAGAGATTGCAGAAATTATGGAGTTGACGCTATCATCCGTCGAATCATTGATCCACCGGGCTAAAATAAATTTGCAGAAACGATTGATATCCGATTTTTCAGAATATAAAAAACTTTAATTATGGATTGTAAAGAATTCAGGGATAATATGTTTGCTTTTCAGGATGATGCCCTTTCCCCGGAACGGAAACAGGCCATTTTTAACCATCTTGATTCCTGCAACGAATGCGCCGTCATTTTCCGGGAGTTTCAATTGGCATTAGCAACAGTAGATTCCGATAAGGCAGCAGAACCCAATCCGTTTGCTTCTACCCGGATACTGCAACATATCGAATCGCACCTAGAAAAACGTTCCCGGTTCATGGTGATGACAAAACACCCCTGGATCATCCGACCCGTGGTTGTAGCCCTCAGCCTCGCAATCGGTGTTTTCATCGGAATCAACAGGACCCACAGAACGCCTGCAACCGGTATTCAGCAGGTCAGCGAATCGCCGGTAATCCAATCCCTGAAAACGGAATTCTTCATCACCGATTTTATTGATGAGGACAAATCATTTACAATTTATCAGTAATCTTGCGCATATGAACTTTTTAATCAAGAACCGCTTTTTTTTCTGGGTGCTGCTGGTATTGATTGTTATCAATGTAGCCGCGTTGTTGACCTTTCTGTTTTATTTCCCGGGCCGGACAGAAAGCGACACACCGCCTTCAGCAGAAACAGGAACTGTCGCCGGGATTCAACAGGAACTTTCATTAACCCCGGAACAATCGGCAGCAGCCCATCTGATCAACCTTGAATACAGCAATGGTTCCCGGCCTATTGTGGATGAAATCCGGAATAAACGACTGGACCTGCTCGACGAAATATCTTCCGGGAACCCGGATACAACCTTAATAAATAAGATCATTCTGGAATTGTCCGGTTTGCAAGCCAGCCTTCATCGTAAAAACACCGATCAATACCTTGCCCTTAAAAAAATCTGCAATCCGGAACAAGCAGTGAAACTCTCAGAACTATACAGAAAACTTTATGGTTGCGACCATCCAGGTTTTCAAAACAGAAAAGGAACAGGGCATGGCCAGGGCAGGGGAATACGACATCGTTATGGCCAGGGCAATAACGACTCAGACAAGAAAAACGAAGCCGGGAATAGGTACAAATAGGTATTGGTTTTAACTGATAAAGTACCAGCAGGAAAAAGATTTTTTCTATTTTTGTCTGCTATTCCTGATACCCCTTATGTCTCTTACAAGGAAAATTTTTCGAATACTTGTTCTTCTCTGCCTGGCTCTTTCTTCATCTCCTGTTTCCAAAGCAAGAACCGGTCCTGCCGACATAAAACTACCTCGTTCACCTGAAATCGTGATCACTGCTTTTCAGGGTACTGCCACTGTTTTCCCCGACGGTTACAGCCCTATAGTTATTCCTTTAAAACGGGCAGGCAGGTTATTCTTAATGGAAGCACGTATTGATAATCAGGTTGGCAATTTTATCTTTGATACCGGGTCATCAAAACTGGTTTTGAATAAAACCTATTTCAGGAAATTTATAGTAATTGATGAAGAAGAAGCCGGCGGAGTTACAGGATCAACAGGAGGGATTGGCCGTACAACAGTTAAATCATTAGAAATTGCCGATCTCCATT
>DYSO01000211.1 GCA_020718225.1 Draconibacterium orientale
ACGATTTACGATTGACGATTTACGATTTACGATTGACGATTGACGATTTACGATTTACGATTTACGAATGAAAAAAGCCACATCGTCAGTAACCGGTTTATAATGCGTTATGACTGATATCTGGAATAGATTTTAATTTCGGATATTTTAATTCTTTTTCAAATGAAATTTCCCGTTCCCCTTAAACTTTCTGAAATTGCAGCCTTAGTGAAGGCTGAGATGGTTGGTGAATCCGATTTTTTAGTTACCGGGATGAATGAGATTCATAGGGTTGAACCTGGCGACCTTACCTTTGTGGATCACCCGAAATACTATCAGAAAGCATTAAATTCGAAGGCAACAACCATCCTTATCAATACAGCAGTGGATCCCCCTGAGGGTAAGATGTTACTCATCTGCGAGAAACCATTTGATGCTTTTGTTTCGCTCGCCATGCGCTTCCACCCATTTGAAAAATCGGAACGGGCCATCAGCCCGACCGCCGCAATTGGCGAAGGGACTGTTATTCAACCCGGCGCATTTATCGGTAACCACGTTAAAATCGGGACCCATTGTATCATCCACGCCAATGTCAGTATTTACGACCATTCGGTGATTGGAAATAATGTCATCATCCATTCAGGCGCTGTTATCGGGGCCGATGCCTATTATTTTCAACGGCGCCCGGAGGGATGGAAAAAACTGGAATCGTGTGGCCGCGTCATCCTTGAAGATAATGTTGAAATCGGCGCTGTAACAACCATCGATAAAGGCGTTACGGGCGATACCATCATCTCATACGGAACAAAAATGGACAACCATACCCAGGTCGGTCATGATACCTTTATCGGACAACACTGCCTTATCGGGGCCCATTGTGCCATTGCCGGTGTGACCCGGATCGAAGACGAAGTTATCCTATGGGGACACGTTTCCATCAATAAAGATATTGTCATCGGTAAGAAAGCAGTTGTACTGGCCGTATCTGCAGTCGATAAAAACCTTGAAGGAGGAAAAACATATTTTGGGGTCCCGGCTGAAGAGGTTCGGAAAAAATGGAGAGAGATAGCGACCTTACGACAGTTAGCCCTTACTGCCCAGAAGAAATAGTCTGATTACAACCATCCGGTTGGTCAATTTTATTCTTTTCAGCTTGTATATCATAGATATCCATGGCCACCAAAATGGCCATAAAGCCCCATACAGGGACCGATGCTTTATCTGTATCCAGAAAATTATTCATTAAACCATGTATGAAATAGGTGATCAAACCCAACATGGTTGTCATACTCAGATATTTTATTTCAGGAGTACGGGTGCGATGATACACTTTTAACCCGGTCATAATCATCGCAACCACGAGGGCAACAACGATAAGCATACCGGGTAATCCCTGCTCAGCCAGGGGACCAATATATTCACTGTGTGCATTTCCTTTATCCCCGGCATTGGTGCTGATCAGGGTTTTTTCGTCCGATAACTGGTAAGGAGCATATTCAAACTGATAGGTCCCGGGCCCAAAACCAAACCTGGGGCGTTCTTGATACATTCTGAATGCCGACATCCAGCGGTTGATCCTTTCAAGATTTGAATTGTCGGTTGAGATGTTGGAGATGGAACGAACATGCTCGGTCAGGGTAGCCGCCTTGCTCTGTTTGTTCCTTTCCATGGTAGTAAGTATCTCAAACTGAAATGTATATAATATTATTCCGGCTACGATGGCCGTCAATGCAAGCCAGCGGAATTTAATTTTCATAAAAATCAGGAACATAATACCAATAGCCATAGCCAGACTGATCCAGGCTGCACGGCAATAGGATAAAACCAGGGCAGTTATTAGGATTGCCAGGACTATAAAACCAAAAAAACGGGTTATCCTGGAATATTTTTTATAAATGACAAACCCAAAAAATACGGGGATGTACATGGAGAGAATGGCCCCGTAAGCGGTATGGTCATTATAAAAAGGTTCCATAACATAATGGCCGGCCTGTTGTTCAAATCCCCAGAGATAATGGTTATAAATGGTAAAGAAGATGACCCCGATCAAGGGTACAACATAATACCACATAAACCGGCGGACGTTGATGGTTTCCTTGAATAAATGAATCCCGAAAATATAAAAAGGGATAACAAACCACAACCGGGCCAATAAAAATTTGAAAGAGACCATGGGGCGCACACTGGTGACGCTGGTAATTAAAATCCAGGCAAGCTGGATAAAAATGATGATGGTTACCGGATGCTGCCAAATCTTTTTATCGAAATCGTTATTCAATATAAGTTTCAGAATAAAAAGCAGCAAGACACCAAACATCAATGGTTCAGTGGGGACGGATAACCCGACTTTAAACTCTCGCTGGGTTATGTTAATGGCCAACGGCGTCAACAAGGTGATCAGCAACAGAATTTTATCAAGATGAAAAAAATAAAAATAGACAATGATCATCAGCACAGGAAGTAACAGGAGCCAGTATATTTCATGATATATCAGCAAACAGTTCAATCCTACAAACAGGGCGCTGAGTACATATAAAATGGTGTAAGTGCCTTTTGTACTGACAAGATAGTCCTTAAATACCTGCAGTTTATCCCGCATGTTTCCGTGATGGGATGTTAAAGAAATGACGATTTTCAATAAGCCCGATGATCAGTAAAGCCAGAACGAAAGTGGTAATGGTTGAAAGTGAAACGATCAGCCACCGGATGGGATAGGATTTTTTATCCGCAGGCAGAGGCTTACTGAGGATGTTTACATAACTATAATTGCGATTAAAATTAAAAAGCGCTTTGTCGGCATCAAATTTCATATTGCTGTACGATCCGGCCTCCATCCCGATCAAATCCCGTAAAAGGAGCATTTCCACCCCCTTTTCTTCAAGGTTTTTCTTCAGGCGGAGAACCTCCGGGGAGTACGTTTTACCCAAACTCAGATAAGCCCTCATTATTTCACGGGTCTGGTTGCTGTATTCGAGAATCCCATATTTTGTACCAAGTTCATCGGCACGGGCTTTGAGTGAATCGAGATAGGCCTTCTTCTTGGCTAACACAAAATCATAATTTGACAATACCTCTTTGAATTTATCTTTTTGCAATTTCCTGACTTTCAAGTTATAGTAATCAAGAATGGAATTAATGATATCACACGCAATTTCAGGATCCGGGTCCCAGACTTCGATCTTTACTGCTTCATAGGGTGTAGTTGAAAAATTGACACGTTGTTTGTACGCCCTTTGAATCAATGTTTTAACAATTTTTGAAGTTGAATCGATTTCCCAGTGTTGAACCAGGTTGTATTTCTTTACAATGCTGTCGCGGATATCACGCGACTGTAAAACTTCAACAGATTGTTCCGTAACATTTTCATCCGAATATGGAGAGATATTGGATGGATAGATGATGGTATCCGATTTAAAAAGAGGTGTTATAAAGAGTGGGCTTGAGAAAAAAGCCGAACACACCACGGTACCCACAACCACCAGGGAAAGAGGAATTCTCCATTTGATTAAAATTTCGATGATATGTCTGCTGTTAAAAAATTTATCCATTGGGTTCATTTTTCATTGATAAATACAGATAGGATATGTCGGATATTTATGATTGTTCAAGTTCGAACTTTTTATGAGAATTGTAATTTCCAATTTTTTCCATGACCATGATAACAATAATGGCCAGGAACAATGCTGACAGGGAGGAAACAACAATGATAAGCCACCGGATGGGATAGGATTTCCGTTCCGCTTTGTAGGCATCACTGACAATAAATTTCTGAGGCAGATTTGACTGAGCGTCAACCCGGGCCTCCTTGTATTTTGATTGAAGGAGGGTAAGTTGCTCCGTTTTAAACTCCAGGGAATTTTTTAACATCATATAAATACCGCCGTACTTACCCAATAC
>DYSO01000212.1 GCA_020718225.1 Draconibacterium orientale
TTCATAAGCCCCTGGAATTGCTCCTGAAACCACGGTTGATGCTGGTGGCCATCGTTGCAGCGCTGATTGTAAACGCCCTGGCAAACATCGTTTTTGTACCCGTTTTCGGTTATCCCGCCGCAGCGGTGGTATCTTTGGTGTCGGTAAGTACCTATATTATCCTTATTTTCGCTTTTTTATTCCGGTTCAGAAAAAAAGGAATCCTTTAACAGTTACCATGAACAAGCTGGAATCATTGGTATATCAGTGGGTTAAAAACAATCCTAAAATAAAAAACAGGGTCAGGGATCTTTATCAGGAGCTTTTTGCACTGATCCCTGTCCCACGGGAGCAATCGGTTTGCCCGGTCACAGTAAGGGAGGGTTATTTTTTCGGGTTCCACGACAAAATACCCTGGTCATCCGATAATCAATACCTGCTTTCCCATGATTATCTTAAACTTCCCAACCGTGAGCCAAAGCGCGGGGATCGGGTTGACATCGGTTTTTTTACAGGTGAAAATTTTACTTCATTTCAAAAAATAACCTCTACTTCCTGTTTTAACTGGCAGCAGGGGAGCATGTTGCAATGGGTTGGAAAAGGACGTCAATTCATTTTTAACGACGCAGGCAACGATGACAATGTAGCCAGAATTTTCGATACAGAGGGGAGAGCAACCGGAGTATTGCCCCAGGCAATCGCTGCCGTTGACCCTCAGGGAAAACGAGCTTTATCATACAATTTTGCAAGGTTGCAACGACATTTTCCCGGTTATGGATATCTCCATGGAAAAGACCCTGAAGTGGAAAACGAAGCGCCCTCGTCCCATGGGATCAGCATCATCGACATGGAACGGGGACAAATCAATAAATTATTTTCAGTTAAGGATATTGCAGCATTCCAACCTGAAAAATCAATGAAAGATTCTTTTCATTTTCTTACCCATTGTTTGTTTTCCCCTTCCGGTCAACGGTTCCTTTTTCTTCACCGATGGGTGAAAAAAGAAAATTTCACTTACACGCGAATGCTTTCCTGCGATATCAACGGACAACATCTTCATTTATTCCCGACCCATGAAATGGTTTCACACATTGCCTGGCAGGATGATAAGCATGTACTGGCCTATTGCCGTTCAACCGAAAAAAAAGATGGTTATATCCTGTTTCATGACCAGACCCGGGAACATCAAATGATCGGGACCCGTTTTTTTTCGTCAGACGGGCATCCCTCTTTCATGAATAATGATCCTGAATGGTTTCTTACCGATACTTACCCTGACCGGTTTCGCAGGAGTTTCCTGATATTGTATAATATATCAAAAGACAAACGCGTTGATTTGGGTCATTTCAAACAACCCCTGAGTTATAAAGAAGCGATCAGGTGCGACCTTCACCCCAGGTGGAACTACGATGGCTCCATGGTCTGCTTCGATTCAGCACACCCTGGCAAAAGATCATTGTGTACCATGGAGCTTAAGGATTTTCTTTCCACCGGAAGATGCAATCCCCTCTGAACCATGAATCAATCCGACATTCTTATCATCGGCGTTATTTACAACACCTATCCGGAAACCCTCCGTTACCTGGACAGTCTGGCGCAGGTCGAAACCAGCAACATCACCCTCATCCTGGTCGATAACAGCAATAAAGCGAAACCGCCCGATTTCCTGCAAAATATTAAAAAATTCAGGTTTCTCCGGTATCTGGAATCAGGCCGGAACCTCGGTTATTTCGGCGGCGCCCGGCTGGGTTTAACCCACTACCTGGCCAACCATCCTGCAGTACCTCAGTGGGTGCTGGTCACCAACGTTGACATCGTTTTCACGCCACTTTTTTTTCAACAGCTGAACAAATTCAACCATCAAAAGAAACTGGGAGTCGTTGCCCCTTCTATCATTTCAAAAAAATGGAACGCTGATTATAACCCGAAAATATCGAACCGGTATCCTGTCAGCAAACTCAGATTTTACCAATTCCTTTATACAAGTTTTCTGTTTCATAATCTTTTCCTCATTGCTGCCTATTCAAAAAAATGGATCCTTGGCCGGCAAAGAGAAAAAAACAACCACATGAAGAATAATCCGCAGGAAACGAAGAAAATATATGCCCCTCACGGTTCCTGCATGGTCTTTACACACACCTACTTTGACCTTGGAGGGACCTTAGACCTGCCCCATTTTCTTTTTGGAGAAGAGGTTTTTGTAGCCGAAACTGCTGCCCGGCTATGCCTGGATGTTATCTATGATCCGGAAATGGTTGTTTTTGATTATGAACATGCCTCGACCGGTTTTTTTGTAACCCCCGAAATTAACCGGTACAACCGACAAGCGATCCAATCGATCCGTAACTGTTTCTACCCTTGATATAAACCTCCCCCGAATGTTTATTGAGCCCGTCCATAAAGAAAACCTGTCTCCCCGTGAAACCGGTAACCTCTTTATTTTCACTGTGCTTTGTGCCTATATCGGAGTGGTTGTAACCGCCATCTTTTTTCATCCCTTGTGGCGGGACGAGATCTATACATGGTCTGTCGCAGGAGCCAGTTCATCCTTGCCTGACCTTGCTTTGAGGAAAGTGTACGATGGCCACCCCGACCTCTGGTATATCCTGGTCTACTTTGTCAGGCAGTTGAGCAACAATCCAATATCCATGCAGCTTCTGCATGCCGGGATTGCCGTCGTTACCGTTTTTCTGGTTCTTAAATATGCCCCTTTTACCCGGGCCCAAAAAGTTTTACTCGTTTTCGGTTATTTTTATCTCTTTGAATACGCCATTATCAGCAGGAATTATGCCCCTGGTTTATTGTTGATTACGATGTTGCTTGTGCTGCACAGGGAGGGACCGCGGTTCATTATTTGGAAAACCCTCATTTTATTTTTGCTATGCCAAACCAATGTCTTTGGTGTCATTTTTACGATTGCTTACCTGCTGACCCGGATTTTTGAGTTTGCTTTTTCGAAAGCTTTCCGGATGAAACTGGTTAAACAAAAAACAACCCTCACCATCAGCATCCTCCTGATTATTTTTGGTATTGCATATTCCATCCATACGATGATCCCTCCACCATCAGGCTATTATGTCGGAATTACCCATTTCTCCTTATCACAATTAACCCTCCCCGAGTTGATCCGTTCCATTGCCACCGTATGGCGCGCATGGATCCCCCTGCCCTTGTTCCAGGTTCAATACTGGAATACCAATATCATCGGTTCCGATGTTGTTCAGGCCATCCTTTCATTAGCGCTGATTGTCACAGCCGGGATGCTCTTTCTGCGACGTCCGGTCGTATTTGTTTTCTTTCTGGCCGGGTTAACCGGGATCATCGCCTTTATTCTTATGTATTATTATGGTTATATGCGGCATCACGGGCACCTGTATATCCTTTTAATCGCATCTCTCTGGATGGGCGCCAATTATAATGGAAACAGAATCGTTTTCAAACCTGCTTTTATTGAAAAATACAATACATGGATTAAAAGGAATGCCGGGAACCTCTTTCTTGTAGCGCTTATTGTTCAACTCCATGCGGGATTATTTGCTGTTGGCATTCAGTTTTTTACCCCTTTCTCGGCTGCCAGGGAAACAGCTCAATACATCCGGGAAAACAACCTCGACAGGTTCCGGATGGCAGGGGATCAGGACGTGGCGCTTCAAACTGTTTCGGGATATCTGGACAAGGAGGTCTTTTATTTTTCAAGAAATGCTTTCGGCGCCTACCTGATATACGATAAAGCCCGCAGCGCTCCCGGCGAAACCCGGATCCTGAAGATGGCCGACAGTTTATCGCGGATGAAGGGCGATACCCTGCTCCTGATCATGAATTACAGGATCATGGATACAACATCACTACGCCTGAAATCGATGAAGAGCTTCGAAAACA
>DYSO01000053.1 GCA_020718225.1 Draconibacterium orientale
CCCTCGTCCTTAAACTCCATGACGACCTGCCCCTCCAGGGTGACCGCCCGAAAATAAATCGAACCCCCAACCGGAGAATAGTGAATCGCGTTTTCCAGAATGCTTTTCATGCAAATTTCCAACATTTCCGTATCACCGGAAACTTCTGCCGTTACCATTTCACCCTCGGTTATAAGCATGAGGTTTTTCTCCTTCAGTTTATCTTCCAGGGCTTTCATGGCAGGACCAATCAGATTAACCGGTTTCAGAATGCCCCTATGAATATCCATATCCTTGGTTTTCAATGTGGTAATCAATAACGCCACCCTTGAAAACTGTTCCAGTCGTTTCACCGAGGTATCAAGAATATCAAAAATCTCCGCTACTTCAGGCGCCTGGGGCAAATCCTTCATGAGATAGGTAAAACCGAGAATCCCGTTCAAAGGGGTGCGTATTTCATGGCTTATCAGCCGCAGGAATTCACTTTTAGCCTGATCGAGGCGACTCAATTCCTGATGCGCTTTTTCCAGCTCAATATGGGCCTTATGAAGATCGGCGGTACGTTCCTCAACGGTCTTTTCCAACCATTGGTTCACATTTTGCAATTTATCCCGTGCATTTTTTATAGCCGTGGTGATGGTCGAGATGGCATCGCCGGTATCGTTGAGCTTATCGATCATCTGGTTATGTGCCATGGCAAGCTCATTGAATTCATCCTTGCTGTGAAGATAGAGGGGAGTGGCCTGCGCCGCGAATGGCCCGGCAAGATTTCCAATAGAGATATCTATGATCTGGTCGGTTAACCGGTTCAGATCGTCCTTGACCATCTGCGTCTGCGCCTGAAGCGCTTTTATGGGCCCCGAAATCCTGCGATAGGCGATCCGGTAAAGCACAAGGATGAGGATTATCAAAACAATGACCATAACCGAAATTCCTTCAATATAGTCAGAAGCCTGCTGAAGGTCGGCATCCTGGAGCGTCTGAAAAAATTTTTTATCTTCAATCTGTCCCTGATTGGTGTATAACAGAAATACCATACCGGTAAGGCCGGCAATGAAGAAAAAAAGTACGGTCGAAATCCACCGGAATGCTTTTTGTATTGTCATTTTACCCTCCTGAATTAACGGTATAAAAATAAGAAAAGATATCAGACCGGAAGTTTTCTGCCATTCATCGATTCTTTTCCGTGGTTCACCTGATCGTTCGTAACATGGCCGGGATAAGTCCGTCTTATTCCCAAACAACAAAAACAATAACATTGAAAGTCATGAAAACAACAACCCTTTTACTCACGCTCCTTCTGGCAATGAATATTTCCCTTCTCTCAGCCAACAACACAACAGGCGATCCCCTGAAAACCATTTATACAAAACCCGAAACTACGACCCATCTGTTAAACCTGACGCCATCTTTGCCAAAAGAGGCAGATTTTTCAGATGATATTAATACCCAAAATAACCTTGAAACCATGTTCCCGTGCCTGACCCCGTCAACTCCGGCCGAAGCAGAATTCGAAGATCCCGATACCCGGATGCTGGTTAATATCAAATCACTGACTCCCGATATTCCGGCAGAAGCCGATTTTAATGATCAGGAATAAAACCCAATATTACTGGCCCACGTCGTTTCACTACTCATCCCGGTCCATCCAAAGGCCGGGATTTCTATTTTTTCACCATCTTTCCTGTCTCAATCCATCCCCCGGTAAACAGTTGATAAAAATAAAACCCGCCTGGTAACCCGGAGCCATCAAAATTGAAAAAATAATCTCCCGGAAGCTGGTACTGGTCGATCAGCGTACCTGCATGATGTCCGATGGCATCATATAAAATTAATTTCACATTTCCCTTCTCCTGAAGGCGATAGGAGATGCAGGTAGAATTAAAAAATGGATTCGGATAATTTTGCCCCAATAGAGAGGCCCGGGTAAGAGCGGGCTCGCTGAAACCAATACCGCCTCCGTTATCGGTCTTCAATATCTGGCCAAAATACGATACCGAAAACCCAACTTCATCGCTAATAAAAGTGAGCTGGTTCGGCCCGACCTGCCTTTCATCCATGGTTTGATCAATCCAGCGATCGCCGCCATCCATAGTTTTCCATATAAAACCGGTTCCCCCGACATACCCTGTCATGGAGCCTGTGAAGCACAAAGCAGTAAAACACTTCGATGGATAATAAGCAAACGTTTTTACCTGCCAGCTTTCCCCCCGGTTGTGGGTACGGGCAAAAAACATGGTATTGGCATTATCAATATACTGATTACCGGTTATATAACAATTATTCTCGTCAATACAACAAATTTTATTCAGGTTTGCTTCACAAAGTTCAGGGATTTTAATTTGTTGCCAGGAAACACCTCCGTCTTTTGTTTGTAAGAGCGTTGCCCCGCTTCCGCACACATAACCAAGCGGACCAAAAAAGTCAATGTCGTTGAGGGCCCCGCCCGAACCGGTATTATAAGCATCCCAGGATTGGCCGCCATTGGCGGTATGCCAGATCAACTGACCAATTCCGACAAGGAAGCCATTGAAAGTGTCATTGAAAAACAAATTTTGCCATGATACTGGTTCGGGCGACGAAAGGTTTCTCCAGGTCAATCCCCCGTTGTCCGTTTTTATTAAAGCGCCTCCCTCTCCGGCAGCATAACCGGTAAGGGGTGGAGCCATACAGATTGTATTCAAGGTAGAAGTGGTTCCGGTCTCACTTTCCGACCAGTTATCCCCGCCATCGGTAGTCCCGACAACAACGCCACTGGCGCCACATGCAAATCCATTTTGTGAATCCCTGAAAGAACAATCCCACAAATTATCCAGGGTTGAAAAAGTGGCTTCGATCCAGGTTGCGCCCCCATCGTCGGTATGGAGAATGGTCCCCAGGGGGCCAACAACAGTCCCTGTGGCTTCATCCGTAAATACCACACTCCCGAAATCGAATGGAAAATCTACCGGCAAAACGTTCCAGGTTGCACCGCTGTCGGTACTCTTCAGGATCAGGGCGCCACTTCCGGTAACATAGATGGTTTGTGGCCCCACCATGGAGATGCTGAACAAATACCGGTTCGTACCCGAAGGAGTCCCTGTCCAGTTATTCCCCCCGTCGGATGTCTTGAAAATTGCCCCGTTGCGGCCTACAGCAAATCCAAGAAGGGTGTCGGCAAAAGCCACCCGGATGAAATTACGCCCGGAATCGGCAAGTAAAACCGGCTCCCAGGTTATTCCACCATCCTGCGTCCTGAAAACACTTTTATCCGCAGCGACAAAACCCGTTGATGGCGAAACAAACCAGCAATCGTACAGATCCCTGTCAAGGTTTGAGGGCGCCTGGGACCAGCTTAAACCCCCATCTGTTGTTTTCAACATCGTACCATGAAGCCCCGCGATGAAACCCAATGCGGGAGAATACATAAAAACCGATTGCAGGTTGGATGAGGTCCCGGATTCGATGGAATCCCAGGTAATTCCCCCGTCCAGGGTGTGCAGGATCCTCCCGCCGGCGCCAACAACCGTGCCTTCCATTGCAGATGAAAATGTCATATCGAGGAAAAAACCCGAAAGCCGGGGCGATGAAACCACTTTGCTCCATCGGTTTCCCCGGTCGGAAGTTGACATAAGAGCCCCATATGTTGTTATCGCGTATCCACGGGCCGGATCCACAAAATGAAGGGCGGTATAGTTTTCGGCTGTCCCTGCCGGATTGATATAATTCCATTGAGGGTAAACAGCCATGGATAAAAACATGAACAACCACACCACCAAACCAATTTTCATAACAACAGGTTTCTTTATGCAAATTTATCGAAAAGATTTGGTGTTCGGTAAAGAATGTGTATCTTTGCACCAGATTTTAAGAACAGCGATCTGAGGGGACAAAAAGTCCCCTCTTTTATTGATAACCCATGATCACCCTGAAACAAGTAACCGATCTCATTGATGATTTTCTGAAAGAGGGCCATTTATTCCTTCTTGAAGCCAGTGTGAAACCTGTCAATAAAATCACTGTTTTTATTGATGGCGATGTCAGGGCAACTATTGAAGATTGCCGCAGGATCAGTCATTATCTGGAGCTCAGGCTTGATCGTGAAAAAGAGGATTTCGATCTCACCGTTTCATCGGCAGGGATTGACCGTCCGTTACAAATACCCCGGCAGTACAGAAAAAATGTGGGAAATTGTCTTGAAATCACCCTCCTGGATGGAGTAACCCTGACAGGGAAGGTGGTCCATACCGATGACCAGGGCATTGAAATCGAACCCCTGCCTCAAAAAAAGAAAAAAAATGAAGCCATATCACCCATATCAATACCATTTGAAAAAATTAAAACAGCCAAAGAAGTCATAACATTTAAAAAGTAGATTTACCAACCAATGGAACATCTGAATTTAGTCGAAACCTTTTCGGAATTCAAGGAATTCAAAAACATCGACAGGGAAACCATGATGAGCATCCTGGAAGATGTATTCAAACATATGCTGACCAAGCGTTTTGGTTCGGCCGACAATTTCGACATCATTGTAAACATTGACAAAGGCGACCTTGAAATTTTCAGGTCGCGTGTGATCGTTGAAGATGGGGCAGTGGAGGATGAAAACACGCAAGTCCCTTTATCGGAAGCGATGAAAATTGAGCCTGATTTTGAAGTGGGGGAAGAACTTTCGGAAGAGATCCGGTTGGGCAGTTTTGGTCGTCGTGAAATCCTGGCCATCCGGCAAAATCTGATATCCAAAATCCAGGAATATGAAAAGAATAATATTTATACCAAATACCGGGATAAAATCGGAGAAATCATCGCCGGGGAGGTTTATCAGGTTTGGAAGAAGGAGATCCTGGTGCTCGATGACGAAGGGATTGAACTGATCCTCCCGAAATCGGAGCAGATCCCATCCGATTTTTATCGCAAAGGAGATTCCATCCGTGCCGTGGTATCAAAGGTTGAGATGAAAAACAACAATCCCATAATCATTTTGTCGCGCACCTCCGAAGCTTTTCTGGAACGATTGTTCGAAGCTGAAGTACCTGAAGTTTACGACGGGCTGATCAGCATTAAAAAAATTGTCCGTGTCCCGGGTGAGCGTGCCAAAATAGCCGTTGAATCATACGACGACCGGATTGATCCGGTGGGCGCCTGTGTCGGCATGAAGGGCAGCCGCATCCATGGCATTGTCAGGGAATTAAAAAATGAAAACATCGATGTCATCAATTTTACAACCAATCCTTCCCTCTTTATCCAGCGGGCGCTTAGTCCTGCCAAAGTATCTTCGATCGTAATCACGGAAGAAGAAAAGCGGGCCGATATATATATGAAACCCGATCAGGTGTCGCTCGCTATTGGCAAAGGCGGGTTCAACATCAAATTAGCCGGGAAACTCACCGGATATGAAATTGATGTTTACAGGGATACCGATGTCGAAAATGAAGATGTTGACATTCAGGAATTTTCTGATGAAATCGATCAGTGGATCATCGAAGAACTGAAATCCATCGGTTGCGATACTGCAAAAAGTGTCCTGGACCTGGATGTTGCAGAATTGGTTAAGCGGACCGATCTCGAAGAAGAGACCATCCGGGAAGTAATTCGCATTTTAAAAGCGGAATTTGAATAAAAAATCATAATTTTGCTCAATGAGTGAAGGTTTAACAACTACCAGGCTTAGCAAAGCTGCGCGGGAATTTAATATTGGAGTAAAAACCGTAGTGGATTTCCTGTCAAAAAAAGGATTTTCCATCGGCAACGACCCCAATGCAAAACTGTCGCCGGAGATGTATACTCTTTTAATGAAAGAGTTTGCATCGGAAAAACACGTTAAGGAAGAGGCAAAGAAAATCGGCCTTCAATTTGCGCCGCATGAAACGATCACCATCGAGGATAAAATAACCGCGACCAAAGACCGTGAAAGAGAGCTGGACGAACTGTTTATCAAGAATGTTTCGATGGAGTTCGATAAAAAACAGTTTGATGCTAACCGCAAAACCAGAGAACCTTTAGCAAAAGAACCGGCCAGGGAAGAGAAAAAACCTGAGGCAAAACCCATGGCTCCTATTCCGGAAGCGCCCGCCGCTCCTGTTGTTGAAGTCACTCCTGCTCAAGAGACGGCATTTCCGGAAATACACCTTCCGGAGCCACCCGTTGCCCAACCTCCGGTTACAACAGCGCCGGTGACTGAGATTCCGGCCGTTGAGAAACCGGTTGAGGAAACACCGGTTACCATGACCACAGAACCACAGGAACCCGCCCCCGTTGAAGAGGTCCCCGATAAAACTCCCATTCCCTTTACACTGGATTCAACAGGGAAACCACTTCCCGGTGAGGATCATATCGCCGATGAAAAACCGAAAACGGATATTAAAATTATCGGAAAAATCGACCTTGAACAATTTGAAAAGAAACCTTCCGGAAAATTAAAATCAGATAAAGAGCTCCCCGCTCAGGACATCGTCACTCCGGTTGAGGAAGAGCGCACTGCTCCGATCCCTGTTGTGGAAGAAACCACCGGTAAAACGGCCGGACCTTTACCCGATCTTGAAGAACCCATTGAACCACCGGCAGAAGAAAAAACCGTTCAACCGGTTCAGGAAGATAATTTTTTACCAACCGAAAGAATAATCCTTGAGGGCCCGGTTATTTTAGGATCCATCATCCTGCCTGAACCTAAAAAGTTTGAAAAAAAGAAACCGCAACCCGTTGCCAGCTCCTCCGATGAAACGTTAAAATCGAAAAAGAAAAAACGCAAACGGATCAAACGGCAGGGCGAAGAGATGCCCAAAACAGACCAGCCCAGGCTTGGTATGCAGAAACCGGTGCTGGCCAAAGATAAAAAACTTCACAAGGACATCCTGAAACCTGAAGTTACACAAGAAGATATTGAAAAACAGATCAAAGAAACACTGGCCCGGCTAAGCCCCACCGGAAAATCGAAAGCATCCAAATACAGGAAAGCCAAGCGGGAGGCCGTCAGCCAGCAAATGCACCACGCCCAGGAGATGATGGAAGAGGGCAAACGCATTATCAAGGTCACCGAATTTGTTACTGCCAATGAACTGGCCTCCATGTTGAATCTCCCCGTTACCGAAGTGATCTCAACTTGTATGGCTTTAGGGATGTTTGTTTCAATCAATCAGCGACTCGACGCTGAAACCCTTACCCTGGTTGCCGAAGAGTTTGGTTTTAAGGTAGAGTTCGTGAGTGTTGAAGTGCAGGAAGCCATCAAACAACATGAACCCGACAATCCGGAAGATCTTACCGAACGCCCGCCGATTGTCACCGTTATGGGCCATGTAGACCACGGAAAAACCAAACTTCTTGATTTTATCCGGAGTACCAATGTCGTGGCAGGAGAAGCCGGGGGTATAACCCAGCATATCGGGGCATATGAAGTTCAACTGGAAAACGGAAAAAAAATCACGTTCCTCGACACCCCCGGTCATGAAGCCTTTACGGCCATGCGCGCCAGGGGCGCCAGCGTGACCGATGTTGCCATTATTGTGATCGCTGCCGATGAAACCGTTATGCCCCAAACCAGAGAAGCCATCAACCATGCCCTGGCAGCAGGAGTCCCCATCGTTTTTGCCTTTAACAAAATCGATAAACCCAACTCCAATCCGGAAAAACTTCGCGAAGAATTATCCAAGATAAATATTCTGGTAGAAGAGTGGGGCGGTAAATACCAAACCCAGGAATTATCCGCAAAAACAGGATTAAACGTCGACCTTCTGTTGGAAAAAGTATTGCTCGAAGCTGAAATGCTGAATGTAAAGGCAAACCGGACCCGACAGGCCATCGGTACCGTCATTGAATCTTCACTCGACAAAGGCCGCGGTTATGTTGCCAAATTACTGGTACAGAATGGCACCCTTCATGTTGGGGATATTGTGCTTGCCGGCGCTACCCTTGGCAAAGTCAAGGCCATGTATAACGAACGTAACCAATCCGTCCGTGAAGCAGGCCCCTCCCAACCCATTCTGATGCTGGGTCTGAACGGCGCTCCCCAGGCAGGCGACGGATTTAACGTAATGTCCGACGAAAAGGAATCAAAACTCATTGCAACCAAACGGTTACAATTACAACGTGAACAAGGACTTCGCACACAGAAACACATTACCTTAGACGAAATCGGCCGCCGTATCGCCATCGGTGATTTTAAAGAACTTAACATTATTGTCAAAGGGGATGTGGATGGCTCCGTTGAAGCTCTGTCTGATTCATTATTAAAACTTTCTACCGAAGAGGTAATGGTCAATGTGATTCATAAATCGGTAGGCGCCATCACGGAATCGGATGTCCTGCTTGCCTCCGCCTCCAATGCCATCATTGTTGGTTTCCAGGTCCGACCATCCGTCAGTGCACGTAAACTGGCTGAATCGGAACAAATCGATATCCGTCTTTATTCCATTATTTATCAAGCTATTGAAGAAATTAAGATGGCCATCGAAGGGATGTTGTCACCCGAAATCGAAGAAAAAATAACCTGCAATATTGAAGTCAGGGATGTTTTCAGAATTACCAAAGTCGGTGCAGTTGCCGGATGTATGGTCCTCGATGGAAAAGTGACCCGCAATACCAAAATCCGTGTTATCCGCGACGGAATCGTAGTCTATACCGGCTTGCTGGGCTCCCTGAAACGGTTTAAAGACGATGTGAAAGAGGTACAGACAGGATATGAATGCGGTCTGAATATTGAGAGCTTCAACGATATCAAAGTTGGCGATATCATTGAAGGATACGAACAGATCGAAATCAAAAGAAAACTATAAGGTTTCCCGTTGCAGTGTCTGTAGCCGATCAGGACCGATGGATAGGATATCTACCGGTAACCCTGCTGATTTTTCAATATATTGAATATAGTTTTTCAGTTCCGCCGGGATATCCGTCATTGACCTGCAATGGGCCAGCGACCTGTTCCAGCCTTGCATTTCCCGGTACAGCGGACGAATAGAATCACCTCCGGATTCAAACGGGTAACCATCCAATATCGCATCCCCCGATTGATAAGAAGTACAGATTTTAATGACCGGAAACTGGTTAAGAACATCCGATTTCATCATAATCAAACGATTTACCCCATTCAGCATGATGGCATATCTGAGGGCCGGCATGTCAATCCAACCGCAGCGACGCGGGCGCCCTGTTGTGGATCCAAATTCATTTCCCTCCTTTCGCATTTTATCCCCGTCGGCATCGTGCAATTCGGTGGGGAAAGGGCCACTCCCGACACGGGTACAATAGGCTTTAAAAATACCGAAAACAGTCCCGATCCGTTGTGGGGCAATCCCCAGACCTGAACAAACACCTGCAGTGATGGTATTGGATGAAGTGACATATGGATAAGCGCCAAAATCGATATCGAGCATGGTTCCCTGTGCCCCTTCGGCAAGCACCGATTTGCCTGCATCCATCGACTTGTTGATGAACCATTCACCGTCGGTGATCTGGAGGGTTTTCATCCGGCCAAGGGCTTCAAACCATTGTTCTTCATAAGATGTAAACCCCATACCGTCGAACCGTTGCGCTGCCATATCGAAACCCAGGTTTTTAACCATATCGAGATGGTCCTCTTTCAACTGACGATACCGTTGTTGGAAATCAGGTAAAAGGATATTTCCGATACGGATCCCGTTTCTTCCATATTTATCGGTATAAGCAGGCCCAATCCCTTTCAGTGTGGAACCTATTTTGGCATCCCCTTTCCGGTGTTCAAGCGCTGCATCGAGCAGGCGGTGGGTTGGCAGAATCAGATGCGCCCGCCGCGAAATAAGTAAGTTGTTTTCCGGGGACATACCAGCCCGGGTCAATGTATCCAGTTCCTGGAAAAGAATGAACGGGTCAATAATAACCCCATTCCCGATGATATTCTGAGTGCCAGGGTGAAAAATTCCTGAAGGCACTGTGTGAAGAACAAACTTCTTTCCCTGAAACTCTATGGTATGGCCTGCATTGGGCCCACCCTGAAACCGGGCTATAATATTGTAACGGGGAGTAAAAACATCTACAATCTTCCCTTTCCCTTCATCACCCCATTGTAATCCTAATATAACATCGACCTTCATAACCGGAATTTACTTCTTTGATTTTGACTGACCATAAAACGTAAGGGCATAATGGGACACTTCTACATCGAATCGGTTTTCGACCTCCTCCCTGATCTGCTCAATCCTGGAATCGTAAAATTCAATCACCTCTCCTGAATCGTCGAAAATGAAATGATCGTGCTGCTTTTTCATGGTCACTTTTTCAAACTGCGCATAGTTTGTCCCAAACTGATGCTTTGTGACCAGGTTGCATTCAAGCAACAATTCTATTGTATTGTAGAGCGTGGCTCTGGAGACCCGGTACTTATGGTTTTTCATCCGGATATACAGGGTCTCAATATCGAAATGACCTTCGGTTGCAAATATTTCCCGGAGAATGGTGTAGCGCTCCGGTGTTTTCCGATGTCCGTGCTGCTCAAGGTAATCTGTAAATACCTTACGCACATATTCAAATGCATCTTCGGCAGATTTCTTGATCATAACTTCAAATTTGCCCCAAAGATAAGATTTTGAATCTATTTAGAACAAATAAAAATAAAATTTTTAATCGATCCGGGTAACCTGAATGATCCCTTCCACTTTTTTCAATTTGGCCAATGCATCATTCAGGACGGAAGTATCCTGTACAAACATGCTGATGGCGCCTTCAGTAATTCCGTCATGGGCTTCGATAAAAAACGATTTGATGTTTAAACTCAGTTCGCTGGAGATGATCCGGGTAATTTCATTGATCAAACCCTGCCGGTCCATCCCGGTGACCTTGATTTCGGTCAAATAGGAGATGGAGGTTTGGTGGCCCCAGTTCAGTTTGACTATTCGGTTTCCAAAAATAGTGATCTGTTCCTGGGCTTTGGGACACTTTGTACGATGGATTTGGACCGGGAGGCCATCCGATATTTTGATGCCGATCACTTCATCTCCGGGAATGGGGTTACAACAGGATGCCACTTCATAATCGGGATTTCCCGGGATGACTTCAAGGTTGTTGCCCGTTCCTTCCATCTCGTTTTCAACCGTAACGGGGTGAGTGGCCGGAATGTGACTCTCCTTTGCAGCAGGGCTGTTCTTACTGATATAATTAATCCAGCCATTCCGGAAAGTGGAAGCGGCAAATATCTTCACATCTTTCAGCCCGATTTTATCCGTTGCGGCGGCATAATAGAGATCAACCTGGCTGGTAAAATTATTTACCAAAAGGAATTTTTTAATATTTTCATGGGTAAAATCGATTCCTATCTGAAGAAACCACTTGCCAAGTTTATCTTTACCCTGTTTTGAAAATTTTCGTTTTTCGTCCCTGACAGCCAATTTGATATTGCTTTTTGCACGGGTGGTAACCACATAATTCAACCACTCTTCTTTTGGGGATTGTTTGCGGGAGGTAATCAATTCAATTTGTTGTCCGTTTTTCAAAACCTGATTGATGGGGGCCAGTTTCTTGTCGATTTTTGCACCGATACAGGTATCGCCCAATTCGCTGTGAATGGCATAAGCAAAATCAAGAACCGAGGAGTTGGCCGGTAACGTACGCAATTCTCCCTGGGGGGTAAACACTGAAATTTCATCCAGAAAAAAATAGCCTTTAACATCGTCGATGAAAGAGAGGGCATCGGCTTCCGGACTTTCAATCATCTCTTTTATGCGGTCAAGCCAGTTATCGAGTTGGCTGTTGACGTTCATGGATTCCTTATATTTCCAATGTGCGGCATATCCTTTCTCGGCAATTTCATCCATTCTTCGGGAACGGATTTGAATTTCGACCCATTGCCCTGTATGGCTCATTACAGTCGTATGCAGGGCCTCATAACCATTGGCTTTCGGGATTGAAATCCAGTCGCGCAACCGGTCCATATTGGGACGGTAATAGTCGGTGATGGTAGAATAGACTTTCCAGCAATCGGTTTTCTCGGTCTCAACAGGAGCGTCGATAACAATCCGGATAGCAAATATATCGTAAACCTCTTCGAAGCGAACCTCTTTTTTCTGCATCTTTTGCCAGATGGCAGCAATCGATTTTTCCCTGGCATGAATGCTGAACATGAAACCCTTGTTTGCCAGATCTTTTTTGACAGGATAGATAAATTTACTGACAAACCTGGAGCGGCCCCGGGCCGATTCCCTGAGCTTGCGCTGGATGGATTCGTATACTTCAGGCTCCGTATATTTCAATGCCAGGTCTTCGAGTTCACTCTTTATGGCATGCAAACCCAAGCGATGTGCCAGGGGGGCATATAGATACATTGTTTCTGAAGATATTTTCAATTGCTTGTCGTGCGCCAGGGCATCCAGGGTACGCATATTGTGGAGACGGTCGGCAAGTTTGATCAGGATCACCCTGACATCATCGGAAAGGGTCAGCAATATCTTTTTAAAATTTTCTGCATGTACCGAAGCGGTACGCTGATCAAACAGCCCTTTGATTTTGGTCAATCCACCGATAATTCCGGCCACTTTATCCCCAAAAAGCCCACGTATATCTTCAAGGGTGTATTCGGTATCCTCAACAACATCATGAAGCAAGGCACAAACAACAGAGGTAACGCCCAATCCGATCTCCCCGGCAGCAATGGAGGCGACACTGAGAGGGTGATAAATATAGGGTTCCCCACTTTTCCGGCGCATGTTTTTATGGGCTTCAAGCGCCATTTTAAAAGCCTTCCTGACATCTTTTTTATCTTCCGGTTTCTTCGGTTTCAGAACGTGGAGCAGGTTCCGGTAACGTTTCAGGATTTCGTACTTTTCAATTTCCGGATCAGCTTGATACATTGCCCTTCATTATTTTCTTGGATTGCAAAGTTAAAGGAAAATTCAGGATGAATAGAAATAAAGGGGCAACTTCGACCCCGGAGCATAGAAAATTATTACTTTTGACAACACCTTAGATATACTGGCCCTCCATGCTGAATCGATCCATTTGCCGGTTTCTGTTTTTTCTTCTATTACCAGCAGTTTATATGCCTTTATCGGCTTTTGCAACACACCAGCGGGCAGCAGAAATTGTGTACAAACACCTTTCGGGACTTACCTATGAAATCACGCTGATCTCCTATACTTTTACGCCGAGCCCTGCCAATGCCTACCGCGATTACCTGTTCATCAACTGGGGCGATGGCACGGCAACAGAGATCCCCCGCGTTGAAGAGGTGTACCTCCCGGGCGATATTACCTATAACCGGTATCTGGGCCAGCATGTTTTCCCCGGGCCATCCATTTATGTCATCTCCTGTGAAGACCCAAACCGCAACGGAGGTATTCTTAACATTCCGAATTCAATCAACACCCCTTTGTTCATATATTCGGAGCTTATTATCAATCCCTTTATGGGCGGATACAACAATTCACCGGTACTGCTTCTTCCCCCCATTGATAACGGATGCGTTGACCAGCCTTTTTACCACAATCCGGGCGCCTTCGATGCCGATGGAGACAGTCTCTCATACAAACTTGTCCCCTGCCGCGGAGCGCAGGGGCTGGAAATTCCCGGATATACCTATCCTCAAGCTTCGAATTCGCTTACCATGAACGCAGTAACCGGAGACCTGATCTGGGACAGTCCCATCCAACAGGGAGAATATAACATTGCCATCCTTATTGAAGAGTGGCGAAACGGAATCCGGATCGGAAGCGTTTTACGTGATATGCAGATCATTGTTGTAGCCTGCAACAACCACCCGCCGGTGATCGAACCACTGATCGATACCTGCGTGGAAGCCGGAATGACCCTCCGGTTTCCGGTCTATGCCTATGACCCCGACAGCAACAACATCACCCTTACCGGGACCGGCGGCCCCATGATGATGACCAACAACCCTGCATCCATGGAACCTGATCCGGCCACCGGTCATGGACAAGTGCAGGCCTTATTCCGATGGAACACGCTTTGCGAACACACGAAAAACAGCGCCTATCCCGTTTTCTTTAAAGCAAAGGACGATGCCAGCCCGGTGAATCTGGTAACCATCAAATCGATGACAATCAGAGTGATTGGGCCCTCTCCAAAAAATTTGTCAGCCACTCCTTCGGGAAATAGCATTGCCTTATCGTGGGATCCCTATGGCTGTGCCAATGCCACCGGTTTTTATATCTACCGAAATACAGATTCCACCGGTTATGAACCCGGATATTGCGAAACGGGGGTACCTCCCGGTCTCGGTTATACGAAAATCGCCGAAATAAACGATATCAGCCAAACTGTATACCTCGACGATAATGAAGGTACCGGCCTGATCCGTGGAATCAAATATTGTTATATGATTACCGCCTGGTTCCCCGACCTGGCCGAAAGCCATGCATCCAACGAAGCATGTGCCTCTTTAAAAAAAGATGTTGCCGTCATCACCAACGTCAGTATCAATACTACCAGCAAAACAAACGGCTCCATCTTTTTAGCCTGGTCAAAACCGACCGAACTCGACACCATCCAGGCCCCGGGACCATACCTTTATGTCATTGCCCGTAGCCGGTCAGAGACACCCGGGCAGTTTGTCCGGGTCGATTCACTGAATTCACTGAACGATACCCTTTACACTGACTCCCTGCTGAATACGCTGCAATATGCCTTCATCTATAGGATTGACCTTTACAACCGGACCCCGGGAAACCATTTTCTTATCGGTTCTTCCCGGATTGCAGCTTCGATGTACCTCACCATTACCCCAACAGATAAAAAATTAAAACTTCATTGGACCAACCATGTTCCCTGGGTTAACGACCATTTTGTTATCTACCGGGAAGGGCCCGGCGGCGCCGGTTTCGATTCTGTGGGTGTAACAACAACGCCGGACTATCCGGATCAAGGCCTGATCAATGGACTGACCTATTGTTACAGGATAAAAAGTTCCGGAAAATATTCCGGTGGCGGGTTCATCCATCCGATTCTAAATTTTTCACAGGAAAATTGCAGTACCCCGGTTGACAATATAGCCCCCTGCCCCCCTTTGCTCACAGTAACTACCCAATGCGACGAATCACAAAACACACTAACCTGGACCTTTCCGGCAGATACCTGTCCTCACGATATCGCAAAATACTGCATCTATTATTCACCTGCGCCGGGAAACCTCTCCCCGATCGATTCACTGACCAACCCAAATGACACCGTCTATATTCATAAACCCATACAGTCCATCGTTGGATGCTACGCTGTTGCAGCAGTTGATTCGGTCGGAAACAGAAGCGCCCCTGGCAATATCGTGTGTGTGGACAATACCGCCTGTTCGGTGTATTCTCTCCCAAATGTTTTCAGTCCAAACAGCGATGGGTTTAATGACCTTTTTCACCCCTTTCCTTACACTTCGGTCACCGAGATCGACCTTACGATTTTTGACCGCTGGGGAAAGGCTGTTTTTAAAACAAAAGACCCGGATATCAATTGGGACGGAAAAGATAAAACAACCAACCAGCCCTGTAGTGACGGGACCTATTTTTTTGTCTGCGATTTAAATGAAATAACCCTCAACGGAACTGTCCGGCGATCCATACAGGGAAGCCTGACAATACTGAGATAATGAAGGCGTGAGGTTCCATTTTTTTTTCTATCTTTGCGTTGATGAAAAATTTACGCAACTTTTGTATCATTGCCCATATTGATCATGGTAAATCGACCTTAGCCGATCGTTTGTTACAGTGGACAGATACTGTTTCGGAACGTGATTCAAGGGAGCAGGTGCTTGACGACATGGAACTGGAGCGCGAACGGGGTATAACCATTAAAAGCCATGCGATCCAGATGAATTATCAGTACGAAGGGCAGAATTTCATTTTAAACCTGATTGATACTCCCGGTCATGTTGACTTTTCCTATGAGGTTTCCCGGGCCATTGCCGCTTGTGAAGGCGCTTTACTGGTGGTTGACGCAACCCAGGGCATACAGGCACAGACCATATCGAACCTCTACCTGGCCATTGAAAACAACCTGACAATCATTCCGGTGCTCAATAAAATAGACATGGATGCTGCCATGGTGGAAGAGGTCAAAGATCAGATCATTGACCTGCTGGGTTGCGACCGCGACGAAATTTTAGCCGTAAGCGCGAAGGTAGGTACCGGTATCGACGAGGTCCTTCATGCCATAATTCATCGGATTCCCGAACCCCAGGGGGATCCGGAAGCCCCGCTACAAGCCGTAATTTTTGACTCGTTATTTAACCAATTCCGTGGTATTGTAGCCTATTTCCGCGTTTTTCAGGGATCCATAAAAAAAGGCGACCATGTGAAATTTGTGGCTACCGGTATGGATTATCATGCCGATGAAGTCGGGATTTTACGATTGAAACCGGAACCCCGTAATTTTGTGCAAACCGGGGATGTCGGATACATCATCTCTGGAATTAAGAACAGCAAGGAGGTCCAGGTGGGCGATACCATTACCCATGTTGAAAACCCATGTTCTTCCATTGTTGCCGGCTTCAGGGGTGTAAAACCGATGGTATTTGCCGGCATTTATCCAACCGATGCGGATGAGTACGAGGAGCTGCGCGATTCACTTGAAAAGTTGCGTCTCAACGATGCCTCCCTGACCTTTGAACCCGAAGCATCGGCTGCCCTCGGATTCGGTTTCCGGTGCGGATTTCTCGGGTTGCTCCATATGGAAATTATCCAGGAACGCCTTGACCGTGAATTCGATATGGATGTTATTACCACCGTCCCCAATGTTTCCTATAAAGTCTATTCTACCAAGGGAGAGGTGCTGGACGTATATAATCCTTCGGGATTACCGGAGCCCAACTACATTGAAAAAATCGAAGAACCAACCATCACTGCCAACATCATCACCAAATCGGAATATATCGGGCCCATCATGACCCTCTGCATCGGAAAACGGGGAGTATTGAAAAATCAGGTATATATCACAACCGACCGGATTGAACTGACGGTTGAACTCCCCCTGGGAGAAATTGTATTTGATTTTTACGACCGTTTGAAAAGTATTTCAAAAGGATATGCCTCTTTCGATTATTACCCCTCGGGGTGGCAAACCGCCGACCTTGTCAAACTCGATATCCTGCTTAACGGAGATATCGTAGATGCCCTTTCCTCGCTCATTACCCGCAACAATGCCTATGATTTCGGACGACGTTTTTGTGAAAAACTCAAGGAATATATTCCCCGGCAACAATATGAAGTTGCCATCCAGGCTGCCATCGGAGCAAAGATCATCGCCCGGGAAACCGTGAAAGCGGTCAGGAAAGATGTAACTGCCAAATGCTATGGCGGCGATATTACCCGGAAACGAAAACTACTTGAAAAACAAAAAAAAGGCAAAAAACGCATGCGGCAAATTGGTAACGTTGAGGTTCCACAGAAAGCATTCCTTGCGGTTTTAAAACTGGATTCATAGACACTTCTTCCATGTAACAAATAAAATTTTTTTTCGTCTTAGTTAAATTATTGTTAAACTTTAACTTCAAGTCAGATGAAAAACACCCTCCGAATCTCACTGCTGTCCCTGCTTCTTATCCTGATGGCAGTCTCCGTCAATGCACAAAACAAAAACTGGCATTCAAAGCATATGCCCCCATGGCCCATGAACGACAGCGCTGCCTGGGGCCCTATGAAATGTTCCATGGACGATTTTTCAATGAACGACTTCCCCTTCTGTAAAAACAAAAAACGGTACAATGGACATTGGGCTGGAGTTGAACTTGGCATTGGAGGTTATGTTACCCCCGATTTCAATATGAATTTTTATCCTTCCTATCCGTACATGAACCTGAATACAGCCCGGTCGCTGACGGTCAACCTGAACCCGTTTGAAATCAATGCAAACCTGTGCAAAAACCATTTCGGGTTTACGACCGGTATCGGGTTTCAAATCAGCAATTATTACTTCACCGATAATTATGTGATGTTGAAAGATTCCTCCACGCTGGTAGCTTATCGTGTGCAGGATGCCAATGGAAACCCCGTCAGCATAAAGGTAAATAAAATGGTTGCAAGCTACCTGAACATACCCTTGTTATTTGAATATCAGACCAACCCATTTCGCCGTACCAGCAGCTTTCATGTTGCACTCGGGGTAATAGCCGGGGTCCGTATCGGCACTTATACAAAACAGATCTATCCCGATAAGAATTTGACCTATTACCTGGTTGATGACAACGGAAAAAAAATAGCATCCTATGAAGTTGACCATTATCTGGTAAGGGATCGGGGTGCATACCATCTTGCGCCATTCAAACTCGATGCTGCTTTCCGGATCGGATGGTCGCACCTGAATCTCTTTGCCACCTATTCGTTAACGGAAATGTTCCAGAAAAACCAGGGGCCGGAGCTCTACCCATTTACCGTCGGGATTACCCTGTTGGGATGGTAGAAAAACAACCAAGCTCTATAACGGGCAACATTAAGGGTCTGTTTAAAATTCATTTTGAAATTTGTAACTCCTTGAAAACTATTAG
>DYSO01000213.1 GCA_020718225.1 Draconibacterium orientale
CGTCCGCAAGTTTTCCCGTTTCGGCTGACATATAGCCACTCTGAACAAAACCAATTCCTGCAAGACCGATCAATATAGCGCCGGCATAAGCCAGCAGTGTCCAGACAATGGCCACATTCCTGGCGGTTTTCACCTCTCTCTGATTCCGGATGGCCATCATCCGGGTAAGTAACTGCGGCTGCCCCGTATATCCCAAAGCCCAGCTTAATCCGCTGAGGATAAATAATATCGCGGTAGTCCCTGTTTTACCCTGGGTCAGCGAAAGATATTCATGTCCGGCCTGTTCAATGGAAGTCAGGATAGAAATATTATGAGAGCAGGCCACAACCAGGGCAATTAGTGGAAATGCTACCAGGGTGAATATCATCAGTATGGCCTGAAAAACATCGGTGACCACCACTGCCACAAAGCCTCCCATCATACAATAAAAGGTAACGATAACAGATCCGATTATAATTCCCCAGAAAGGGTCAATGCCGAATGTTTTATGAAGGACCTTTCCAGAACCGCTGAATTGTGCGGCAATATAAAAAACGAAGAAAAAAACAATGATTACTGCCGATAGGATTCCGATGTTCTTTTCTGCCCCCGGAAAACTTTTTCCAAGTAAACTTGATACGGTCATTGATCCTGTTTCATCGGTTTTTTTCTGTAATCTGCCCGCCATCGTAAACCAGATGAAAACAATCCCGGCTACACAACCCAGCGCGACCCAAATCGCTGCAATTCCTTCCGAATAGGCATGGCCTGTAAGACCCAGCAGCAACCAGGCCGATTCACCGGTAGCCCGCTCTGAAAGAGCAAGCGCCACCCCCCCAAACCTTTTTTTACCCAAAACAAACGATTCATTTGTCCGGTCGCCCCTCGAAAACCACCAGGCAATAAATACAGTGATTGCCAGATACAGAATAAAGATAAACAACATGTTGCAGGATTAATAAAATTTCAGCTGTTACCCCCCGGAAATCAGATGCAGTACCATCACCTCATCCCCATCCGAGATAATCGTTGTTCCGTAATCTGATTTATTCACCAAAGCCCCGTTGACTTTAATTACCAACATTTTAAATGTGTAATTTTTAACCTTTAACAATTCGGAAACAGTCAAAGACCCCGGCTCAAAAACCTCAGAATTATTATTTAATATAATTTTCATCTCACCAATTACCACTCACCACTCACCCCAATAAAATTTCCAATACCATATTGGCCTGCATGTTGGCTACAATCCCGACCCGGGGTGCAAGGGGCGGCAAACCAGGTCCAACCTCCGATTCTTCGTCGCCACAAATATAAAGGTTATCTGCCTTACGACTGTGAATGGAATTATTTCTCCCCCAGCCAGCCATACCCAATCCGATAACCAAGGGTAATGAAGGTAAACTGGTAAGGATTGTTTCGATTAACATTTTTTTCTGGTCCGCCCCGTCCAAAGCCTCCACAACCAGATCACATCCATTAAACAACATCAGGATATTTTCTGGAGATAATTTCACATCGTGTGTAACAACCTTTACAATTGAATTGATACGGCTTAGGTTGTCGGCCATTGCCTGAACCTTCTTCATTCCGATCTGGTCACTGAAAAAAAACTGACGGTTCAGATTGCTTTGGCTTACCACATCATAATCAGCAATTACGAGTGTCCCAATGCCAACCCTTGCTAATGCGGCAGCACAGTTGGATCCAAGTCCGCCGCATCCCGCTATTCCCACTTTCCTGAGAGAAAGCACCTCTTTAATATGTTTAAAAGTCATTCTGCAGGTTATTCAATTTTTCATTCAATACAAAAATAACATTTTTTGAATTCCGGAATTCTCTACTTTTGCATCACTGTTATTTTTTTCACAATATTATATTCACTTACATATATTGTCAATTCACCAATTTTGAATGTATGGCAAGAAAAACGTTAAAAATCAGGGACCTTACCTTACGCGACGGACAACAATCCCTGTTTGCTACCCGGATGAACCAGGAGCAGATTGACCGTGTTTTACCTTTTTACAAAGATGCCCGGTTTTATGCAATGGAGGTCTGGGGTGGGGCAGTTCCTGACTCGATAATGCGATATCTCGCCGAAAACCCCTGGACCAGGCTGGAAAAGATTAAAGCGGTGGTTGGGGATGTTTCCAAACTGACCGCATTGTCCCGCGGAAGAAACCTTTTTGGTTACAACCCTTATCCTGAAGAGGTCATTGAAGGGTTCAACCGGAATGCCGTGAAATCAGGGATTGATATCATGCGCATTTTCGATGCCCTGAACGATGTGGACAATATGAAATCGACCATTCAGTATGTAAAAGAGAATGGTGCGATGGCAGATTGTGCCATCAGCTATACGGTTGATTCAAAATTTTCGGCCCGGCAAAAGTTTCGCTCCTGGATCCACCTGAAAACCCTGCCCCATGATATTTTTACCATCGATTATTTCGTTGAAAAAGCGCTCCAGCTTGAAGCGATGGGTGCCGACATGATTTCGGTTAAAGATATGGCCGGACTGATTACACCCATAAAAACAGGTAAATTAATACGCCGTCTGAAAGAAGAGGTTCAGCTCCCGATCGATTTTCACACCCATTGTACCCCGGGTTTTGGACTGGCATCGGTATTATCGGCCATTGTAAACGGTGTGGACATTGTGGATACAAGTATCTGGAATTTTGCAGGAGGCCCGGCTGCCCCGGCCTATGAACTGGTCCATATGTTTTGTGATAAACTGGGAATCGATACAGGGGTCAATCCGGAGGCAGTATCGGCCATCAACAGGGAACTGAAGGGGATACGCGAAGAACTTGCCGAATTCGATACCTGCAAGGTGTTTCCTTCCGAATTTGACTTTTCCAAAGATAAACTTCCGAAAGAGGTCAACAAACTATTCGTGAAAGCCATATACATGGCAAAACATGACCGGGAAGAGGAGCTTCTGGAAGCCTGTCTGGAGATTGAGAAGTTTTTCAATTTCCCGGAACCGGACCATCTGGTAAAAAAAGCTGAAATCCCGGGAGGGATGTACACCAATATGCTTGCCCAGCTTAAACAACTGAAACTGGACCACCTTCTCCCACGCGTCCTCGAACTGGTGCCCCTTGTCCGCATCAAATCAGGCTGTCCTCCGCTGGTCACGCCGACCAGCCAGATTGTCGGCGTTCAGGCAGTGAATTGCGTCATCGATGAAAATAAAAACCAACCGTTTTTTACTACCAAATCGATCCAATTCGTGAATCTGGTCAAAGGTATTTATGGACATACGCCCTTCCCCGTTGATCCCGATTTCCGTCAACAACTTACCGGTGTCAGGGAAGAAACACCCTATGATTCAAAAAATTATAAAAAGCAGGAAAATATTGTTTTTGAGGAATACGGCGACATGAAGTTAGCCAACAATGAAAAAGAACAACTCCTGCTTGAACTTTTTCCAACCGTTGCCCGTGATTATCTGCTTCACTGCGTTGAAGACGCTTACACTGAAAATATTCACCAAATCGAAGAAGAAAAACAACGCAAAGCGCGCGAAGCCAGGGAAGCATATGAACGCCTGACCCCTGAAGAAAAAGAAAAAAGGCTCCTCGACGGTCTATACCACTGGCATGATGTCTCCTCCTATGAAGAAGACCTTGGCAGAAGCTGATCCGGATCCGGCCTGGTTGCGATATGCAGAAAAAAACACATCGAACTTTTTGATTTTCTTTGAATTGGATCCATAATTTTAAATAATTTTGTTCCCTATAGTGGACAAGCCACAACCAAACAAATAACAAATCTCAAAATACAAATAGCAAATAAAATACAAATAACAAGTAAAGTACAAACAAACTCACCTGAATTTGAGAA
>DYSO01000054.1 GCA_020718225.1 Draconibacterium orientale
AGGCTGACATCAATAATGCATTTTCAAAAAACCAAATCTGTTAAAGTAGAAGTAACCCAAAAAAATAATCCGTACATCTGTGATTTTTTGAATAGACAAGTTACTAATTGGATTGTATATACGAATTGATTTATTAACCAAAAAGGGACGAAATGGAATATGACAGATGAAAAGATTAAGGAAGAATTCATTGATATTTTAGAAAAAAATATTGGGATAATTATCAAAATTTCAAGAGTTTATACTAAAATTGAACAAGATAGAGAAGACTTAATTAACGATATAACTCTTGAACTTTGGAAGTCATTTAGAAATTTCAATGGGAATTCAAAGATCTCTACGTGGATTTATCGGGTTGCATTAAATACATCGATGAATTATAAACGAAAGAAAAAGAATGACACATTGTTTTCTTCAATAAATGATTTCAAAACTGAAACCTCAGAATGGCTGTATGAACAAGATAATTCAGTAGAATCAGAGATATTATATCGCTGCATTGACGAGTTAAACGAATTAAATAAAGCCATTATTCTACTCTGCCTTGACGGTAAGTCTCATGATGATATTTCCGAAATTACTGGAATCTCAAAAACAAATGTGGGAACAAGGATTGGCCGTATTAAAGAACAAATTAGAAGTTTAGCAATTAAAAAATTTTAACAATTATGGAATTAATGGAATTACAAGCAATTTGGCAACAATATGATAAGAACTTAACGGAAAATACAAAGATTAATAAAGAGGTTCTTAAACAGATTCTTATTTCTAAACCTAAGAAAAGGTTGAACTGGGAAAAAATTACAGCAGGTTTTAATTTAATTTTGCCAATCGCACTGATATTATTGATATTAGTACCAAATATTCAATATCACTCATCCATTGAATTTTATATCGGTATTTTTTTGTTCGGAGCAGTTTTCTCTGCTTTATATTATTGGTCAGTAAGATACTATATCCTTATTGGCAGAATTGATTTTTCAAGCTCAATTACGTTGATTAAAAAGAACATAAAACAACTTGAAAAGTATAAGATTAAGTTAAAAAGATTAGGATACATACTGATGCCTCTCGGAATAGTTGGGATTTTCTTAATGAGCAAATTTCCTTTTTTCTCCAAGAATTCAATTATACCGTTTTCTTTAATTATTGCGGTTATGATCGTATCCATATATTACACATTTAAGTATTCAATTTTTAAACAATTTAGATTGTTAAATAAAGAAATTGAAGAAGTGGAAATGCTTGAAAAAGAATAATTTACGGTTACCATCGCGAGGTATAGCCAATAAGGATTTCCGTGATATTTGAAGGGTTTAGCCCGCTTCTACTTTTCGTGTACTTTGGCAGGAGTCGCCCGCAATCCATTACTACTGCTGTACTCAGTCGTTACCCCCAATGCAGGGAGAGCGATGTACATACTGGGAATTAAATAACAATGGTTTCCTACGTTATTGAGACAGTTGCACTAACATATGGCTTCAGATTTTATTGAAAACAGGTCGTTAACATAGACTTAATGTTAAGTTAATCATTTCTTAACATTGAACATTCAAGCAGAGCGTACTTTTACGACAAAATCAACCGAGCTATGAAAACCGTTAACGTTATTTATAAATTGCTGCTAATCACACTATTCATAATGCCAATCATGGTTTTTGCCAAGAAACCGCTGTCACCCCCGGATGCTTCCATCAATTTTTCAGGCATTATTGTAGATAAAATAACCCAGGAAGAACTGGCCGGGGTCTATCTCTATTTCGAAGAACTTCAGAAAGGTGTTTATACCGAACCCGATGGTACATTTAACCTTGAGGGTATTATTCCGGGGAATTATCAGGTGACCCTGAAATACATTTCCTATCACGAAAAAAAGCTTTCGGTTAAGATAAAGAAATCGCTGCATAATTATAAGACCATTCAGTTAGAGCCAGTATTGCCATAACGGTTTGTTTTAAACCAAAATTGATCCATACCTTCCTGTATTTAAACATTTTTACAGGAAGGTTTTTTTATTATTTTTGAAACAATTATTTTTTCGACTTAATATAAAATTCTCTGAATAGTGAAACATTTATCTTTAATAATCATTTCATTTCTGTTTTTGAGTGGCCTTTCAGGACAGACGGTAGTAATGAAAAAGGGGAAATACTACGGCGCCGATGGGAAAAAATTTACAGGTATTTATAAGGAATTTAATGCCAATGGCTCCCTGCTAGCGGAAAACAGGATAAAAAATGGGCTTCCCGACAGCATTTCAATGATTTATTATGAAAACGGGGCAAAAAAAGAACAACGATCCTATAAAGCCGGAAAGAAAGACGGATTGTGGGCCAATTGGTCTGAAAGTGGGATAAAAACGGCTGAAGCACGCTTTAAAGACGGGTATAAAGAAGGATTCTGGTACATTTGGGATGACACAGGGACCAAACGATATGAGATGTACTATGTATCCGGTGTAAAAAAAGGGACCTGGTACATTTGGGATGAAACCGGTAAACTTGTCACACAACAGGAATACAAATAAACGGCCTCAGAACAAAGAATATTTTACCTGAGCAGTAAAAGTCACCCCCTGATCTATTTTGGTAAAATATTGATCGGCAGCTTCATAGGATTTATAAACGGATTCTTTCTGATCGTTGAGGATGTTTGCGATTTTAAGCCCGATCTGGAAACGATGATCTTTCCCCAGGCTCTTACTGGCATTAAAATTCAAACTGTGAAACGGTTTTGTATAGATATCGGGACGATCAACCATGCCGACATATTGAAGGGTTAATCCCTGCATATTGTAATACAATCCGGCTTCAAAACCATCCCAGAATCCTTTCTTTCCCCCCTCATATCCAATCCCCGCATTGATTACATAGGGCGCCTGGCCGGCCATATTACGGTAAGAATCAATGGTTTGCCCGGTCCGGGCATTGGCAACCCGCGATTCATACTCTGTTGAACTTAATTTTATCAATGACTTGGTATAGGTAATGTTGGCAGTAAACAAGATGTTTTTCAGGGATTTTGAGATAAGATCAAGGTTTAACCGGAATTCAAGTTCGCCCCCAAAGACTTGTCCTTCTCCCACATTCCTGGGTTGAAATGCACCTGCAAGGGTAGCATACTGAACAATTTCGATGGGATTGATAAACATTTTATAGAATCCGCTTAAAGTAATTGTTTGATTGTTTTTTGGAAATACTTCCCACCGGAGATCGAAGTTATGGATATCGGTACTCACCAGGTTCCCGTCCCAATAAACGATTCCTTCAGCATCATTGGCATCACGGAAAAGCCCTCCAATGAATGTACGGCCGCTGATGGGATCATAAATTTCAGCGTATGACAATTCTTTGAACGATGGACGCGCTGTGGTCATGGCATAAGAAAATCGCAGGTTCTGCTTATCTGAAAAGGAATAGATCAGATTGACCGATGGGAAAAAATTTGAGTTTGAAAGGACTTTTTCATTATCCAGTTTATAATTCCCCAACTGGTCCTGTCCGGTATAGCGCTGTACATAGTTTTCAAACCGAATGCCCACAATTGTTTTAAAGCGTTTAAACAAATATGCTTCAAATGAAACATAACCGGCGGCATTATTTACATTGGAATTGAACTGGTTTGGGTTTACGGGAACAAACGAGGCTTCGTAGGTTGTTCCCCGGTTCACATTGCTGTCGATCGGCCAAAGGTTCTCCGGGAAAAAAAGCTCATCCGGGTTACCCGTTAAGGGTACATTCCGGATGTTGAAAGCAAAGCTTCGGATGTCAAAATCACGTTCTTTAAAGGTATAACCCCCTCCGAATTTCAGCTGGGCCTTTTGTGATTTGATTTGAAAATCTTTGGTTACATTAACGACCCCTGCCAGGTTGATTTCTTTCAGGTTTCTCCATATTCTTTCCGGAAATCCTGATTCAGTGCCAATGACATAGTGCCCATCTTCAGTCACATAACGCGTAAAACGGATATCGGGATCTTCCATCGTTGATAATGTGGGCGAAAGTTTCCAGTCAAAATTCCATTTTCCGTTTTCAAAAAGATGCTTCCCTTCTAAAAGCACATTGGTCATTGCCCGTTCACTGTAGTCAAGATTATGTTGAATGCCTGTAAAATTACTACCCTGGTCCGCGCCAGTATAATCGAAAATAGCGGCGCCCGATTCCCCGTTTTGAAGGTGTATAATGTTAAACCGATATTTTGAATATTGTGTTTTTAATGCGACTCCTGCCAATCCACTCAACAAAATGCTGCTTGTCCCGGCATCTCCCTTTTGGAATTCCCGAACTTCCATTTCATATACATCGGGATTGGCCGAAAGGCCATATCTGCCATATTCGGCGTTGTTGTGAAATTCAGTGGCGTTTTTATAAGATAATGCAAAATTATACCCCCATGTAACCTTCTTACGGGCGATTTGGTTTCCCAACGATGCGCTGATGGTGTAATCCATAAAACTTGTTTTCCTGTGGGCTGCCATGACAGGGCTAAAACTTCCCAGAATTTCCTGATAGCGCATCCCTTGTGGCCCATAAGGATCGGTTACGACATCGGCATAGAATGGGATATCGCTGGTAGCCGGTATTTTTCGTGTGCCATTATCGAATCCCAGAAAGTCGGTTGGGCTCCCTTTATAGGTCAGATAGTTGCTGTTAAAATGATAGGCCGGGTTATATCCCGCGCTGATGGATAAGCTCCCTTGTTTTTCGTCGGGAAAATCTTTGATGGAAATATCGATGATGCCCCCGGTGAAGTCGGCCGGCAAATCGGCTGTGAAAGATTTATAAACGATGATATTATCGATGATGTTGGTAGGAAAAATGTCGAGTTGAAGGGTGTTGCGATCGGGATCAAGTCCGGGAATTTCCATACCATTCAGGATTGTTTTGGTATAACGGTCGCCGAGCCCCCGCACGTAAACATATTTCCCCCCCTCAACCGACAGTCCGGGGACCCGCTTTATAGAAGCAGCAGCATCGGAGTCGCCTATTTTTCGGAAGTTTGCAGCAGAGATCCCATCGATTACATTGGCAGATTTCTTTTTCATGGTCAACAATGCCGTTTCCGTATTTCGTACCCCCTGTGCAGTGATCGTTATTTCTGCAAGTTCTATCGAAGTCTCCTTCAGGCGAAGGTCATCCAGTAATGTTACCTCTCCTGGTTTCACGGATACATCTTTGATAATCAATGTTTCATATGAAATATATGAAACCCTGAGAACATAGTTTCCGGGAGCCATTTTCAGGTTGAATTTTCCATCCAGGTCAGTAAGGGTCCCCGAAGTGGTCCCTTCAAGAAAAATGGTAACCCCGGGAAGATATTCCCCCGAAGCGTTGTCAATCACAGTTCCTCTGATAATACCAGTCTGTGAATATAACCAAGATGTCAACAACAGAAAAACGGGGGTTATAAGGAATTTTAACGGTCGCATGTTTGATGATTCAGGTTTCTATATTAATGGTTTTCAAGTATTAAAATGAAAACTCACAGACTGGATAAGTCTGCGAGTTTCATGATTTTATTGTCAAAGGATTGGATTAAAAGCCTTCCAGTTCTCCTGCTGCTGCTGCCCAGGACCATCCCTGGAAAGCAGTGACGTTAGCCCCCACGGTATGACTGCCGGCAGGGACAATGGTTACATACGCATCGGTGCCATGTTTAAAGAAGTCTGTTACAACAGTCCCATCGGGAATCGTGGCCTGAAAATTCGATGCAGTGAGGCCTGTCGGGTTCAGGTCAAAATCCTGTCCAGCAGTGATTCCAAAGAAATAGATGTTATTCATGGAAACAATGGAATTATCATCCAGGTCGGCAAGTCCTTGTGCATTATCGGCACGGACCGAACCATTCATCAGGTTGTGACCTGCTTCCATAGCGCCTTCAGGTCCATCCAGTTCAAAACACTCATCACCGGGATTGATAACGATGAAGTTGTCGAGTGTACCACCCCATGACTGGTCGGTATCAACGGCATCGTCGCCTGTATTCCAGACAATGGCATTGCGAACGACGACAGTACCACCAAACCATTCGATTCCGTCATCCTGGTTTGCAACGATTTCAATGTTTTCAATAACGGTTGCCGAACCCACACCGCCGAGGGTCAATCCATTGATTTCATTACCTTCGCCGATATTGGTACCCCCATGACGGATAGAAACATAGCGGATGATGCCAGAATTATCTTCAGCGTTGTCGCCGCCATAAAGACCATTCTGATCGGAAGGAGGGATCCCTTCGATTTGTGAAGGGTTGGCATCAGCCGAAATGGGAGCGTAGCCAAGGACCAGAAGTCCGCCCCAGAGACCATTCAGAACGGGGTCAAGGTTTGGGCTGACAATCTCGCCGGGCATGATTTCGTCGGCAACCGAAGTAAAGATAATCGGGGAATCGGCAGTGCCTTCAGCCATGAGTTTACCACCCCGGGCAATCAGAAGTGCTGTTGCATTGGCGCCTGTACCTGCCTGTCCTTTAACAATAACCCCTGGCTCTATGGTAAGGGTAACGCCTGCTACTACAGCTATACGACTTTGAAGAACGTAGACTTTACCGCTTTCCCATGTTGTATTGGCAGTGATGTTTCCGACAACAGGAAAAATTATTTGTTCTTCAACAATATTTAATACCGCGGTCGCTGAAGCTGTTTGATTTTCGTTATCCGTTACGGTCAGTACAACAGAACCGGCGCCGATGGCAGCGCCTGCAGTAAAGGTAACGACAACTGAACCTGAATTTGACCCGGAAGCGCCCGAAGTCTTAATGGTGGCAGTACCCCCGGTTGCAACCGGATTGGCCGATTTAAAACCGCCGGCTGCGGTGTAGTTAAAAGTCAGGTCAATGGGAAGGGTTTTTTCAACATCAACCGTTGCAGGTGCAGCTACCGTAGGGACCTGAATGGTATCTTCCTCTTTTTTACATGATGTAAATCCGATCGTCAGGACGAAAATAAAAAATCCGATAATTTTTAAGTAGTTGGTTTTCATACATTTTCTTTTTTAAAAAATTAAATTTCTTTCGATTGCAAAGAACCAGAGAAAAGGCCGGGCATAGATTAACAGACAATTAAAAAAACATTAAATAATTGTTAACATGATCCTGCTTTAAGCGATAACGATCTGAAAAAGAAACAAAACACAATTGGGTATTATCAACACATTCATAAAAATTGACTATTTTCGCATAAAATTCCTGAAAATGAAAACATATATTATTCTGATTGCTATTCTGACTTTTATTAGCGTTATCAGGCCTGCGGTCGCTTTCAGCCAGAACGGCCACATTTCCAAAGAGGACCGGATGCTGATGCATCGGGAGTTACCGAAGGATAAGTATCTTCCTCCTGCGGTGGGATTAACAAATGTTCCTGGTTATCACCAAAAGAGTACCGGATTTTTCACGGTTCAGGTAAATGTGGATTCAGAAGGAAATAATATTCCGGGAGATGCTGCCAATGAACCTTCCATAGCCATTGATCCAACCAATTCCAATAATATGGTAATCGGATGGCGGCAATTTGATAACGTAAACAGCGATTTTCGTCAGGCCGGATATGGTTATACCGTTAACCAGGGGCAATCCTGGACTTTTCCGGGGTCCATCAATCCAGGAATTTTCAGGTCTGATCCGGTACTGGATTTTGACACATCCGGAAATTTCTATTATAACAGTCTGACTTCCAGCGGAGGCAATTACACCTGTAAAGTTTTTAAAAGTACAAATGGCGGCGCCGGATGGGATGGCGGGGTAAATGCCAAAGGCGGGGACAAACAATGGATGGCCATTGACCGGAGCGGAGGCATCGGGACGGGAAATATCTATTCAGCATGGAATTCCAATTACAGTTCCTGTTCCCCCGGGTTTTTTACACGCTCCATTAACAATGGCGCCAGTTTCCAGAACTGTATCGAAGTTCCCGGCGATCCTTATTGGGGCACCATGGCTGTTGGGCCTGATGGTGAATTATATGTATCTGGTTCAGGATATTGGGATGGAATCGTTGTGGCCAAATCCACAACAGCACAAAATCCGGATGGGGCTGTAACCTGGGATTTTTCGACGGTGGTTGATATCGATGGCTATCTCACCGGGTGGACCCCTATCAACCCGTCAGGGATTCTTGGCCAGGCAAACATTTCGGTTGATTGTTCAGACGGCCCCGGCCGCGGAAATGTATATATATTGGCTTCTGCTGCGCGCATTTCGAACGGCGATCCTGCCGATGTCATGTTTTCAAAAAGTACCGATGGCGGATTGACCTGGAGTGATCCCTTGCGGATTAACAACGATCCGGGTACCAGTCGTTATCAGTGGTTCGGTACCATGTCGGTGGCTCCCAACGGTCGGATTGATATTATTTGGCTCGATAACCGCGATGCCCCTTCCGGTTCCTATAATTCGGCCCTTTATTATTGTTATTCCGACGATCAGGGGGAAACATGGTCGATCAATAAAAAATTATCCGGATTGTTTAATCCACATCTGGGCTGGCCCCAGCAGGAAAAAATGGGCGATTATTTCGACATGGATTCGGATGATGGAGGTTCGCACCTTGCCTGGGCCAATACCTTTAACGGGGAACAAGATGTTTATTATACCCATATCATACCGACGATTGTAGGTCTTGCCGACAATACGGATAATTATGATTTACTTTCTGTTACAAGCTATCCAAATCCCTTTTCCGGGAAAGTCACCATTCAGTATCAGAACCCGGTCCACCAAAACCTAAAAATTGTTCTGTGCAACATCTATGGTCAGGAGATCCTTACGCTGGTTGATAAAGAACAGGATCCGGGAACCTATACTGTTAGTTTTCAGGGCGAATCCTTACCGGCCGGTTGTTATTTTTGCCGGATGGTTGCAGGGGCACAGACCAGAACTGCCAAGATGGTAAAAATTCGTTAGAACCGGTCTCTTTGTAAAGATTGTTGTTCCTATGTTTACCCCCCGGAACCTCCTGATTGGTTTTTTTACCAGCCTGACCCTTGCCGTGGGGGTCAACCTTACGGATCATTTTACGCTAATCGATTTTCCCTGGTGGTTGTTGGTCCCAATCCGGTGGTTACCCATTGTGTTTTATTTCCTTTATGCCTGCAAAAAGAAAAAACTTACCACCTGGATTTTTGTCAGTATGCTTGCGGGTGTGGAATTTGGTTACGACCTCCCCCTGGTTGCCAAAGAGTTAAATATTGTCAGTCAGATTTTTATTCACCTTGTAAAGACCATCATTGCCCCTTTATTGTTTGGTACCCTGGTTACCGGCATTGCCGGTCATGCCAATCTCAAACAGGTTGGGCGCATGGGGTGGAAGTCGATTGTCTATTTTGAAATCGTATCCACCATCGCGTTGTTTATCGGATTGGCGGCCATCAATATCAGTGGCGCCGGATTGGGGGTGACTGTCCCCGAAGCCATGTCGAAGGGCAATCTTCCGGAGGTACAGGCCCAAAGCTGGAGGGATATTGTCCTTCATGTATTTCCTGAAAATATCGCCAAATCGATTGCTGAGGGACAGGTACTGCAGATTGTGGTATTCAGCATTCTTTTTGGTATTGCGTTGGCCATGGTAAAAGAACAGTACCGTTTGCCCATGCTCCGTTTCACTGATTCGCTGACTGCGGTGATGTTTAAATTTACCAACATGATCATGTTGTTTGCCCCGTTTGCAGTTTTTGCAGCCATTGCCTATAGTGTGGGGCATATGGGACTGGGCGTTTTATTCAATCTTTTTGAACTCCTCGGGACGTTGTATATTGCACTTATTATATTTTTATTGGGGGTACTCCTGCCCATTCTGCTGATCCTGAAAATTCCGGTAAAGAAATTCATTAAAGCAGTGGCCGAACCGGTCACCATTGCTTTTGCCACTACCAGCAGTGAATCGGCGCTTCCCCTTGCAATGGAGAACATGGAGCGTTTTGGCGTCCCCCGTAAAATTGTATCTTTCGTTATACCAACAGGTTATAGTTTTAACCTCGATGGTACCACCTTGTATCTTGCAATGGCATCCCTTTTTGTGGCCCATATGGCAGGGATCAGGCTTTCCTTTGAAACGCAGATCATCATGATGGTAACGCTGATGCTGACCAGCAAAGGGGTGGCCGGTGTGCCCAGGGCTTCACTGGTGATCCTTCTGGGTACCGCCACCAGTTTTGGCCTTCCAACCTGGCCCATCTTTATCATTCTTGGTATTGATGAACTGATGGATATGGCCCGTACCGCGACCAATGTCATTGGTAATTGTCTTGCAACAGTGGTGATTGCAAAGTGGGAGGGAGAGTTTGGGAAGAAGATGACCGGGGACGAACTTGCAGGAGAGGAATACTAAAACGAGAGTTTTTGGAAAGCGCCTGCTTTCAGTCCGTATTTTCCGGTTTTTGTGTTAAACACAATTTCATTGGTACCGGTTTCCCTGATGTAGTTGAGTGTCTGAAGGTACTGACCGGTTCCTTTTTTAAGCCAGTCGGGCAAATCAGGGTCTTTTTCAATATGCATAAGCGCCTTCAGCTCCTCGACCAGTTCTTCTAATTTTTCTTCCGGTGTTTTGATACCAAGGATATCTTTGGTTATCACAGAACGAAGGATGGAACGGGTAAGCTCTTGCATTGATTTCGAAACTGCCTGACCGATCAAATCCATACGTGCCAGTTGTTCAATCCGACCGAGGCTTCCCTCTATCTCTTCACCGGGAAGGATAAGGTTTAGCAAACCTCCATACCAGGCAAGGCTGATGATGACTACATCCCTGAAATCGGGAAGGTCATTGCTGAATATCAGGTTTTTTAACCTGGTTTTAACTTCGGTAACCTCCTGGTCCCGGATGAGGATTGGGTACTTTGTTGAGGAGAATCCAAGAAATACCCGCTCCTTTTCCATTTTTAGCAATCCTTTGTCAACCATGCCTGTAACCAGTATTTCGCGATAATGTGCCGATTTTTCCGACAGGTTGAGCAACCACCATGTGATTTTTTGTTGTTCCCCCGAATGTTGAATAAGATCCAAAACCGAATCCAGTAAAGGATTACCTGTTGGTTCCGGGCGATCGGGGATAACATTGTCGAGATCGGTATCGATACGGTTGCGGAGTGCAAGTTCCATCAAAAGGGAGGCTGAGAGTAATAAATCGAATTTTTTTGATTTTAAAAATGCTTTGCGGCCGGTTTTTTCATTTACTGTGAGCAAAAATAATTCTTCGGGAATGGATAAGAGGTCATTCATAGGATATTTTTTAAGTAATTGAAATTCAATATTAAAGCAAGTAGTTTTGAAAAATTATAATGGATGTTTCTGGAATCGCGCCTCCCGGTATCCCCGGGCCCAACCGGGAATGGAGTCTTTCAGAATAATCACAACCGAAAGGATAATAATCACGGTAAGTACCAGGTTGATCAAACCCTGGACAAAAAGGGCAGGTACCGAAAGTTGCGGGATATAAATCCCGGTAATATTCATGACTCCTGCAATCAGGGTGGTTATTCCTACAAAAGCCAGAGGGACCAGGGTCACCCAGGCATATTTCGCTTTACCCTGGTTGATAATATAGGATGTACCGATGGTCAGTGCGATGGTTGCCAGCAGTTGGTTTGCCGATCCGAACATGGGCCAGATGGTAGAAACGCTTCCTGTATATATAAAATACCCCCAGAAAAAAACAACAATTCCGCTGCTGATCAGGTTTCCGGGCAACCATTTGGTTTGGCTGAATGGTTTGTAGAATTTTCCAAGAAGTTCCTGAAGGATAAAACGGGCTACCCGGGTTCCGGCGTCAATGGTGGTGAGGATAAAGAGCGCTTCGAACATGATGGCAAAATGGTACCAGTACGACATCAGTTTATCCAGTCCGGGGATCGCTGAAAAAATTTGGGCCATGCCAACGGCAAGTGAAACCGCTCCACCCGTGCGGCCTGCAATGTTTTCGCCAACCTCTGCAGCCAGTTTGGGCAGTTCCGTCTGGGTGAACCCCATCGCCTGCAATTGTGGCAATATCTGTGCAAATTTTTCAGCTGAAACATTGATTTGAAAATAATCGAGAGGATGAAGGCTCGCAGCTGCAATGAGCGCCATGATGCTGACCATTCCCTCCGCAAGCATGGAACCTACTGCAATCGGTTTGATGTGCGATTCGCTCATGATCATCTTTGGCGTTGTCCCGGAACTGATCAGGGCATGAAACCCTGAAATTGCCCCACAAGCGATGGTAATAAACAGGTAAGGAAATAATGTCCCCGGAATTACGGGCCCGCCGCCATGAATAAAGTCGGTAAAGGCGGGCATTTTCATGTTGGGGGCAACAATGATGATTCCAACCGCCAGCAGGGCAACAACACCGAGTTTCATGATGGAACTCAGATAATCGCGGGGTGAGAGCAACAACCAGACCGGTAATACAGAGGCAATGAAGCCATATCCGGCCAGCAACAGGGTGAGGGTCTTGTGGTCGAAAGAAAACCAGGAAGCAAGAGGGGAAGTGGGAATATATCGCCCGAAAATAACCGCTGCCGTCAGCAGCATTACACCCATCACTGTTGCTTCTGTAACCCTTCCTTTACGAAACCGGAACATCCAGATTCCCATAAACAGGGCAATGGGAATGGTTGCAGCAATGGTGAACAACCCCCAGGATGATTCACTCAGGGCATTCACCACCACCAGCCCCAGTCCGGCCATGGCAATGACAATGATCAGAAAAGTAGCCAAAGAGGTTGTAATGCTGCTGGTGATTTTCCCGATTTCTACACGGGCAATCTCGGCCAGCGATTTGCCATCATGTCTTACCGAAGCAGTAAGGATCACCATATCGTGGACCGATCCGGCCATGACAGCGCCAACGACCATCCACACAAAACCCGGAAAGTATCCAAACTGACAGGCAAGGACCGGTCCAACCAAGGGGCCTGCTCCCGCTATCGCGGCAAAATGGTGGCCAAATAAAACCCATTTGCTCATGGGATAATAGTTCTGGCCATCATACAATCGTCCAGAAGGCATGATACGGGCAGAGTCCAGCGTCAGGATACGGGAAGCGATAAAACTAAAATAAAAACGGTAAGCCAATGCGAAAATTGCTAAGGCAGTGATGACCAGAGGCATTGCATTCATAGGGCAAAATTAGCGTAGTGTCAAATAAAAATCGTTTTTTATGGCGATCACAATGCAAAATTAAAAAACAAACAAGCTCATTTTTCTTTTTTGGTTTATTAAAAATTTGGATATTGTTTTTTACCTTTGGATTCTCTCTTCCGGGGATGCTATGAAAGGTTAGCAGAAAGAAACCAGCTTACAACCAGGAACATGGAGTCTTGAGCGAAGAATATTGAAGAAGGGATTCGATTTTTATCTTTCACTAAAATCTTTGATTTATAGAAGCATCAGAAAAAGTATTCAACACCATTAAACAGGCTATGGAGAGAAATTTTATTCCGGCAGATTATATCCCGGTCCTTATACAGTCGGTAGTTGCGTTGGGTTTTGTTATTGTGACCATGTTCCTGACACATTTTATCGGCGGGAAGCGGAAGAAAGTCCATTCTTTGGGCAAAGACGAAAACTTTGAATGCGGGATTGAAGTCCGGGGAAATGCCCGTTTCCCCTTTTCGGTCAAATATTTTCTTATTGCCATTCTTTTTGTCCTGTTTGATGTAGAGATCATTTTTTTTTACCCCTGGGCTGTCAACTTCAAGGATTTTGGCTGGGATGGTTTTTGGGAGATGTTGATATTTCTGGGCTTTTTGTTATTCGGGTTTTATTATATTTATAAAAAGGGCGCCTTAAATTGGGAAGATTAGAGTTTATCAAAGTTGATCCACCGGACGGCTATATGGCCCCGGGTTTGTTTGCCACCGTTTTCGACAAGGTAATCGGCCTGGCGCGGAAGAACTCCATCTGGCCATTACCTTTTGCCACCTCTTGTTGTGGGATTGAGTTTATGGCCACCATGGGGGCCCACTACGATCTGGGGCGGTTTGGCGCTGAAAGGCTAAGTTTCAGTCCACGGCAGGCTGATTTACTGATGGTGATGGGTACCATTGCAAAAAAGATGGCTCCGGTTGTTCAACAGGTATATGCCCAGATGGCTGAACCACGGTGGGTATTGGCAGTTGGCGCTTGTGCCTCCAGCGGCGGTATTTTCGACACATACAGCGTTCTTCAGGGAATTGATCGTGTGGTGCCGGTTGACGTTTATGTTCCCGGGTGCCCGCCACGGCCGGAACAGATCATCGATGGATTTATTAAAATTCAGGAATTTGTTGGCAAGGAACCATTGCGGCGGCGTTATTCACAAGAGTACCGGAATTTGTTATCTCATTATGGTATTTTAGACGAAACAGTCAGGCCCCATAAGCCATAAGGACCAACAAACAAAGGAATACGGCAGGCATGGTAAAAAGTTGCTTCTAAAATAAAATGGAAAACACTACGATTACCGATTTATTGTACAAGGAGTTTGGCAACGACATTTTTAATGTTGATACCGGGACAGATCTCCTTACTGTAACGGTGGCAAGCCCGGTCATCCATCCGGTTATCCGTTTTTTGAAGGAAGATGGGGCCCTTTTATTCACCTTCCTTACCGATTTGTGTGGCATTCATTATCCCGACCGGGGATTGCCTCTCGGCGTTGTGTATCATTTACATAATTTGTTTAACAACAAGCGGATCCGGGTAAAAACTTACGTTACTGCCTCCCAGCCACGACTGGCAACCATAACAGATTTGTTTTCGGCTGCCAATTGGATGGAACGCGAAACATACGATTTTTACGGGATTATCTTTGAAGGTCATCCCAACCTGAAACGGATTTTAAATGTGGACCAAATGGATTATTTTCCTTTGAGAAAAGAATACCCGCTCGAAGACCAGACACGAGAAGATAAAGATGACAGATATTTTGGAAGATAATATTTGATAAAACAACAAGAAAATGTTTTATTTCGCTACCTCGCTACTTCGCTACTTCGCTACTTCGCTACCTCGCTACCTCACAAAATAATACCTGATGGACGAAACAAAGCCATATACAACATTGAACCTTGGCCCCACCCATCCGGCAACCCATGGCATCTTTCAGAATATCCTGAAGATGGACGGTGAGCAGATTCTCGATGCAGAACAAACCATCGGATATATTCACCGTGCTTTTGAAAAAATTGCCGAACGCCGTCCCTATTATCAGATTACCCCCCTGACCGACCGGTTGAACTACTGTTCATCGCCCATCAATAATCTGGGATGGCACATGACCGTGGAGAAACTGTTGGGAATTAAAACCAGCAAAAGGATTAATTATCTGCGGATTATATTGATGGAACTGGCTCGTATAACCGATCATCTTATCTGTAACAGTGTTATCGGGGTCGACAGTGGCGCTTTAACGGGGTTTATCTATCTTTTTCAGGAGCGGGAGCGGATTTACGAGATTTATGAAGACGTTTCAGGCGCCCGTCTTACTACCAACATGGGGCGTATTGGAGGTTTTGAACGTGATATCTCCAAGGATGCCGTAAAAAAAATCAGGGATTTGATCCATCGGTTACCCGCAGTTTTAACCGAATTCGAAAAGTTATTGATGAGAAACCGGATTTTTATGGACCGGACCATCGGGGTAGGCCCCATCAGCGCTGAAAGGGCCCTGAACTATGGCTTCACCGGTCCGAACCTTCGTGCAGCAGGGGTAGACTATGATGTGCGGGTAATGAACCCCTATTGCAGTTATGAAGATTTTGATTTTACCATACCGGTTGGGACCAATGGAGATACATACGATCGTTTTTGCGTCCGCCAGGAGGAACTGTGGCAGAGTCTGAAACTTGTTGGTAACGCCCTTGAAAACCTGCCGGAGGGAAAGCATTATGTGGAAGTACCGCAGTTTTATCTTCCACCCAAGCAGGAGGTTTATTCAAAGATGGAACCATTGATCTGGCATTTTAAAATCGTCATGGGCGAAATTGAAGTTCCGGTTGGAGAGGTCTATCATTCTGTGGAAGGGGGGAATGGGGAACTTGGTTTTTATCTTGTCAGCGATGGTGGCCGGACCCCGTTCCGTTTACATTTCCGCAGGCCCTGTTTTATTTATTATCAGGCTTATCCGGAGATGATCCGCGGGGGTGTGCTGTCGGATGCGATATTGACCATGAGCAGTATGAATGTGATAGCGGGGGAGTTGGATGCATAAAACAGGAACGATTAAAGGTCAACAATCAAAAATCAACCAACAGGGTGGAGCATAACCATATCATCAATCACAAACAGTTTGTTAAAACGGGTCGTACGGTCGCATTTACACCGGATGTACTGAAAAAAGTGCAAAGCCTGATAGCCCGTTATCCGAAAGGAGAGCAGAAATCGGCTTTATTGCCTGTTTTACACATTGCCCAGGAAGAGTTGGGCGGATATCTCTCTACAGATGTCATGGATTATGTGGCAGGACTGTTACATATCACGCCGATTGAAGTGTATGAGGTGGCAACCTTTTATTCCATGTTTTATCTTGAAAAAACCGGAAAATATGTTATTGAAGTGTGCCACACCGGACCCTGCTCCATTGCTGGCGGGGAACAGGTTCTTGCATATTTAAAAAAAACATTGGGGATTGATTCGGGTGAAACCACTCCCGACGGGTTGTTTACGCTGAACGAGGTGGAGTGTTTGGGCGCCTGTGGGAATGCTCCGGTGATGCAGGTCAACACCTGGTTTTATGAACATCTGACCTGCGATAAAATAGATCAGATTTTAAAAGAATTAAAAGAAAATGCAAATCAGGGTAAACCAAATGACAGCCGATGGGTAGAAAAATTCTGTTAGCGGATATAGCTGTTCCGGATATCGAGGAATACCACGTTTACCGGGCTAACGGAGGTTACCGTTCTGTGGAAAAAGCGTTGTTGGGCATGACTCCGGCAGAAGTGTCGGGCGAAGTGACCAAATCGGGGCTTCGTGGAAGGGGCGGCGCGGGTTTTCCAACCGGATTGAAATGGAGTTTTCTGGATAAGAAATCCGAAAAACCCCGGTACCTTGTTTGTAATGCCGACGAAAGTGAACCGGGCACCTTTAAGGATCGTTACCTGATGCATCATCTGCCGCATCTGCTGATCGAAGGACTTATCGTTTCGTGCTATGCATTGGGTGTGCATACATGCTATATTTATATCCGTGGGGAATTTAAGTATCTCGTCGGGATTCTTGAAAACGCGATCAGGGAGGCCCGGTCTCATGGGTTTTTGGGAGAAAAGATACTTGGGACCCCTTTTAATCTGCAGATTTTTGTTCACCCCGGAGCAGGCGCTTACATATGCGGAGAGGAGACCGCACTGCTTGAATCGATTGAGGGAAAACGTGGCAATCCACGGATCAAGCCACCGTTCCCTGCTTTCAAAGGACTGTATGGATGCCCTACGGTGGTTAATAATGTGGAGACTTTGGCATCTGTCGGGCCCATTGTCATGATGGGTGGCGAGACTTATGCAACCATAGGGAAAGGAAAAAGTACCGGGACCAAACTTATTTCTGCATGTGGAAATATTAATAACCCCGGGGTTTATGAAATAGAATTGGGCCTCCCGGTTGAAGATTTTATTTTCGGGAAAGAATATTGCAACGGGATTGTTGGTCATAAAAGCCTCAAAGCCGTTATCCCGGGAGGTTCCTCCGTTCCCATTCTGCCTGCCGGGTTAATGTTAAAAACGGCTGAAGGGAACACCCGGTTGATGACCTATGAATCGCTTTCAGATGGGGATTTTATCAGTGGCACCATGCTCGGTTCCGGTGGGTTTATTGTGTACGGTGAAGATGCCTGTATCGTGCGTAATACCTGGAACCTGACCCGGTTTTACCGTCATGAATCATGCGGTCAGTGTTCCCCCTGCCGCGAAGGGACCGCCTGGATGGAAAAAATACTTTACCGCATTGAACACGGAGAGGGAAAACCATCGGATATTGACTTACTGGCTAAAATTGCCAGAAACATTGAAGGCAATACCATTTGTCCGCTGGGCGATGCTGCTGCCTGGCCTGTTGCCAGCGCCATCCGTCATTTTCGGGAGGAGTTCGAAGATCATGTGCTTCATCCCGCAGCAGTTTTGGAAAAAGAAAGAAGCGTGAAGGAACGGGGCTGAAAATCGGATTATGAATAGGAATTAAGATTGCGTTGTACAATTTATAGGGTTTTTCAAAAATGATAAAGGTAACCATCGATCATATTTCTGTTGAAGTAGAAGAAGGGACGACCATTCTTAATGCAGCCCGAAAGATCGGCG
>DYSO01000214.1 GCA_020718225.1 Draconibacterium orientale
ACGATTTACGATTTACGATTTACGATTTACGATTTACGATTTACGATTTACGATCAATGCTCGTATTTATTAATCAAATAAGTCAGTCTCAGCAATTCGGCTACCGATGTTGAATACGATATGGCGCCGCGTGCTGTGTGTGGCGGATCTCCGTCATAAATTTCCGAGATGGTACCAATGCCATGTTCGGTCATAACAGATTCAAAACCCTGGAATATTCCTTTGATGATGGATAACCCGCTTTTGCCATGGATGCGGAGATAACCTTCAGCAAAATGGCCAAGAAGCCAGGGCCGCACCGTCCCCTGATGGTAAGCGCTCTCCCGCTCCCGTTGGTCCCCGAAATAGGTCCCTTTAAATACAGGGCTTTTCGGGGTCAGTGTCCTTAAACCCCTTGGGGTTAAAAGTTCCTGCCGTACGCGGCTCAGCACATCTTTCCTTATTTCTTCACTCACAGGGCTGTATGGAAGTGAGGCGGCAAATATCATATTGGGCCGTACTGCCCAGTCTTTGTATTCACCGTTGACATAATCGGCCAGATATCGCTTTTCAGGCCCCCAAAAAGTATGGAGAAAGGAATCGGGAATTTGTAAAGAGAGGGGTGTCCAGTTTTTGACAAAACTGTCATCTCCGGCCAAAGCCGCCAATTCAAGGCTAAAACAAACTGCATTGTACCACAGGGCATTGATTTCAACACATTTTCCCATTCGTGGCGTAACCGGCTTCCCGTCAGCATAAGCATCCATCCAGGTCAGGGCTACCCCTGGGACACCGGCTGAAATCAATCCGTCAGTGTCCATGTGTATTCCGAATTCTGTACCATCCCTGTAATTATCCAGGATGATCTTCATTTTTTTGCCGTATTCCTTCCATATCTCCTTTTGCTTTCCCGAAAATTCGGCGTATTGCTGGAGTGCCCAGAAAAACCATAGGGAAGTATCCGCCGCATTGTAGGTAGCAGAATTACCGGCGCCTGTATTCGGGAAGAATGGGCCATGCATCTCAGCAACCATGGTATCAATAACCGATTTGCAGGTGATGAAGTCGCCATGGATCAAGGTCAGACCCGGTAAAGAAACAAATGTAGTCCTTCCAGTACGGCCAAACCAGGGAAACCCTGCCAATATCTCCGTCTTCTTTCCTTGCTTAACAATGAACTGCTGAGCAGCATTGATCAAACAATTCTTAAAATTATTACGCGGGATCCGCTTCTCCAATTCAGCATTAAATACCCGTTTCATCGAAGAAGGAAGGATCTCCTGGGTCCCGATTGAAATATAGACGCTCTCCCCTTTTGCTATGTCAAACTCGAAAAAACCGGGCACATATAGATCCTCCTGATACTCGTACCCACGGTCCATCTCTTCCTGGTATTCAATATTGTAATACCAGTCGGGAACATGGGTATATTCATTGGGTTTCGAAATCTGGATAAAAAGATCGGTATACCCCTGATACATCCTGACTTTAATGCCCTGGGGCACTTTTTCATATTTTTTATCGGCCAGGATATTTTCCTTGCTTAACGTATGAATGTTGCGAAAAGCAAGAAAAGGCTTAATTTTTAATTTTGTCGGCGAATGCGCTTCGACCAGCGTATATTTGATGATCATCCTGTCCTCTCTTGTACTGAATGCCATCTCCTTGGTCAAAATGACCCCGCCGACCCGATAGGTCAGTTTTGGGATCGGTTCGGTGACAAAATCACGGATATATTTATGGCCTTTGGGATTATAAACGTTTCCCGGATATTTGTGGATCCCCAGATTGAACGCAGCTTCCATCTGGATAACAGTTTCATCCACGGATGAAACCAGAACATGGTTTTCGTGATCGATACCGGGTTGAGGGGTGATCAGCATCCCGTGATATTTTCGGGTATTGCAATTGATTATTGTCGAATTTGCATAGGCCCCTGCCCTGTTTGACCGGATCAGCTCCCTGTTCAGGGAATATTCCAGGTTGACCAACTGATTCTTATCAAAATTAATATAACTCATTTTACTTCGTTTTCACCATGATTTTTCAAATATAGACTAAATTCACAAAGGAAAAAAAATCTTTATCACAGTTTTACTTTTTTTAGCCCTAACCAGCCCTGCTGATATTCGGGCGTACCCGAATTTTTAACGCGGTGCAAAATTACAATATTCTGGATTTTTATCGTTAATCTGTGTAACTTCATTTTTCGTTACCTTTACAACTTTAAAAAATCAGCATGGGGCAACGCTTAACGGTCATTTTCACTTTTATTATATCCGGACTGCTGCTGTTCAGTTTTATAGCCTGCCGAAAAAAAGATAAAACAGACTCAAGCCCTGAAATCAGGCTCTCTTTTTCAACAGATACCGTTTTCTTTGATACTGTTTTCCCTACAGTGGGATCGGTGACAAAACGGTTAATCGTTTACAATACACACGATTCAAAAATTCTCATTTCCGCCATTCGCCTGATGGGTGGCCAGAATTCCTGCTACCGGATCAATGTCGACGGGGAACCGGTAAGCAACATCACCGACGTGGAGTTACCTGCCAACGACAGCCTCTACCTTTTTATTCGGGTTACCGTGGATCCAAATCAGGAGAATACCCCATTTATTGTGACCGATTCGATTGAATTTCAGACCAATGGGAACATTCAGAAGATCCGGTTGGTATCCTGGGGACAGAATGCCCTCTTTTACCGTAAGGCGCTCATCACGGGAAATGCCATATGGGATAGCCTGAAAGCCCATGTAATATATGGATCTTTGAGAATCGATACCAATGCAACGCTTACCATCCTTCCCGGAACAAAGGTCTATTTTCATCACAATGCCTACCTTGCAGCCTCTTTCCATTCTACCCTCAAAGTATTGGGAGAACTCAGACATCCGGTCAGGTTTCAGGGTGACCGGCTCGATTATTTTTATAAAGATTTACCGGGACAGTGGTACGGTATCATACTGGAGCAGGCCGGCATCAGTCACGAGATCAATTACGCCATTATAAAAAATGGTGTTTTCGGATTGGCTGTCGACACTCCCGAAGATCAAAACAATGTCATGTTGATCCTTAATAATACCATCATTCAGAACATGACCTCTTACGGGATTTTTGCTTACGGGGCCTCCATCCATTCCATAAATTGTGTTGTTGGGAATTGTGGCGGAAGGGCGCTGAACTTCGAATATGGGGGCAATTATGATTTCCGGCAGTTGACCGTGGGTAACTATTGGTACAGTTCGGTACGGTTATCGCCATCGGTTTATCTTAGTAATTACAGCTATGATACTACCGGACAGAAAATCACAAATCCGCTGAGTCCGGCCTTTTTCGGTAACGTGATCCTGTATGGGTCAAATGAAGATGAGATTGTTCTTGATTCTGTTGCATCGGTCCCTTTTGAGGTAACCTTTGATCATGGGTTGCTGAAAACCCGATTGAATACATCCAACACCAGCCGGTTTATTGAGTGCCAGATCAATAAAGACCCAAAGTTCTTAAACGGACCAGAAATGGATTATCAGATCAACAGCCTCTCCCCTGCCATTGGCAAGGGAATCCCGATGGGGGTATGGTATGATATCAAAGGAATAGAACGCGGGGATAATCCCGATCTTGGCGCATATCAATTTTTACCCCTTGTTATTTCTTTAGGGCGCCCATCATTGCTTTACCGATATCGGCCGGCGAATCAACCACGATAATCCCGCATTCCCTGAGAATTTCCTTTTTAGCTT
>DYSO01000055.1 GCA_020718225.1 Draconibacterium orientale
AATGCCCGCAATCCGGATCCCAGAAAAGGAGCAGAAGATAATTTGAAGCGACCTCATACATGGAGATAAGGGTCAAACTGGTGTCCTGCATGATCAGGTTTGGAGCTTTGGTCCCAATCAACAAGGGCCGTAACCTGTTCGCTTTCTCAATCAAAGCCTTATTCAGGTTAGTATCAACCCATGGGGAGTGACCATTCATATAATAATTATCTACAAGAGAGACAAATACTTTATCAAAACCCATAATCTCAGAATTTTCGTAATACCGGGTCAGATACCAGAGCACATATCGGTACACCTCCTGGTTGGGCCGCGCTTTTTCAAGCAGGATTGCGCAGGAAACAAGAATGGAATCAGGAACCGGAAAAACTACTTTACTAAGATAGTGTTCCAGCTTTATCTCAAATACCGGGGTACGAAGCAACCTGCTATCTGTTAAATCGATAGCGTCCCAATAGTGAGCAGCGAAAAAAAAATATTGAAAAGCAGAATCGTTATTGCCTTTATTAGTATCTTTATCTAATTGAATATCAGGTTCATTCAAAATATTGATCAAAAAAGAGATAAAAGCATCGGGATTGTTTATGGTGAGATCTGTTTTATAAGCAGCAACCGCTCTGCTGATCCGATCCACTCTTTGCTGAAGAACCCTTACTGAATCGGTTTGTCCCTGTACCTGCTTTTGTAAAGAGGTCAACATCAGGGTTTGCTCGTGTTGCTCCCGGGTGAACCACAAGTATTGATAATATAAAGAATTTTCTTTTGAGTGCTTGATTTTCATATGTTTAACCGGATCTGACAGATCGGTTTCCATACTGATTTTATAGTCGTTATTGAGGATGAAATCAAAATGTGCTTTTCCAGGCAGGATAAGAATGTACATGCCTTTTGGAAGATCGGGTCGGCTATGAAAACGACATTGGCCTGAACCATCTATATTAAGGGTATCTTCAACATAAGTGCTCTTACCATAATAATAAGCAATCAAACAGGTGGTATCTTTCAGTCCCTGAATTTTAAAATTGACCCGGTACTCTTGCTGGCCCATGGAGGTGATTGCCAAAATAATACACAAAATCAGTAAAATCGGGAACCTCCGATTGTAGTTTCGGACCATGGTTAACCTCTCACGTGAAATTTTCATTGGAATTGTATATCGGAAATCTGTCAATAGGGTCGGAAAAATAAACGGACATAGAAATAACCAAAGGTCTCATTCATGGTCTCCCTGACCCCTTTCGACGATTTCCACCAGGAGTGGGGCCCATAGTAGAAATTTTTCAGGGAAATGATACCAACCCTGATTGTATCACCCATCGCTTCCTGAAAAAGCAATTGGCTGCGTGCACCGTGTACACCCATTGTCATAAGATTGATCGATTTTGTTTGAGGCCTGTTTTTCACCAACCATTTCTTCAGGGCAACCGCCGAATTGTAAGTTCTGTCATTTCTGATTTCACTCGTCCCAACGATAACCAACCGGGTAGAATCGAATCCCATTTTTAACAATGACATCCCTGCCACCATAGCCGTATTTTTATAGGGGGACAGCAAGTCTCCATATTCCAACGGGGTACCGGTGGTAATCAGAAGCTGATAATTGTTTTTCCGGAATTCGTTAATGGCATCCTGAAGGACATAATCACTGATGAATCCTTCAAGTACAAGAATGTCAGCCTTTTCCCGGTGTACCGGGGCAAGAACATTATAGATGTTACCGGCCCCAAACAATATTAAAAGAGAGATAACGGATAAAATGAGTAAATGGCCCCAAAGGGTGAGTCCCCAACGTTCTTTGAGCGTTATCAGGTGAAAGTAATTTTTTCGCATGCCACATCAATTGTTCAAATGTTCTTTCCGCAGGAGATCGTTGACGGTTTTAACGGGGTTGAAAGTAATGATGGGGACTTCAATGAATATTGTAATCCATCCAGCCATTGCCCCATTCCACAATCCGGGTAATTCCTGGGCCTTGACGGTTTTGCCACCGCTTGATTTTTTTGAGATAAACCCGGTGTTTTCATCAACGTAATCCAATAATAAAAACCGTTTTCCGGTAAAGTCTTTAATGCAGCAAACCAGATCCACAGGATTAAAATGGGTAGCATTTGAAAAAATGGAGCGCTGTCCAGCATCGTCCAGGTTTATCTGTGAACTCTCTATAATCTGAAGCGATTGAACATCATTTTTGCCGATGACCCAGAAAGGGCCACCGCCGGGTTCACCTTCATTTTTCACCATGCCACAAACACGCACCGGTCTGTTCAATAAATTGAATAACAAGCTAAATTGTTCTGAGTGTGGGAGGGAATAAAAGTTCTTTGGGACCGAAAGAAATAATTTTTCCTTCGCAAAATGAACCATTTCATCCACAAGCGATGAATCGGGATAATTTGTCAGTAAGTTTTTCAGATATTTATCAATTTGCTCCTTCAACGTTAAAAGATAGCCCCCTAATAATTTTTTATATCGGAAAGTATGACTTTTTAACCGGTCAGGGACGATATTGTCGATATTTTTTATAAAAAAAAGGTCGGCATCAATATCCTGGAGGTTTTTGAGCAATGCCCCGTGTCCACCAGGCCGGAACATGAGACTTTGATCTGGATTTCGGAAAGGTTGGTTGTTCTCATCCACTGCGAGTATATCTGTCGATGGGTCTTGAATCGAAAAGGATATATTGAATTTAACATTTAGTTTCGCTTCATAATAGGATTGGATCCTGGCGAAAAGCTCAATGAATTTATTTCTGTGCTCCGGAGAAATTGTGAAATGCAACCGAGCGAAATTACTTTCATCTCGGGTGTATTCCGCTGCTTCAACCATATGCTCCTCGGCGGCTGTCCGCGCCCCTTCAGGATAACGATGAAACCTTATCAACCCTTTCGGTAAATTTGCATAATCTAAACCTTTTTCCGTAAGAATGTAATCTACGATGGGGGAGAACTCCTGGGTTTCAATTAAATGGTCAAGGTCCAACCCCTGACGAAGCATCTCCTGCCTGAGATCGTCAAAAAAAGCAATTTCCCTGATTTGGGTAAAAACAGGATCCTCCGATTGAATTTTTAACTGATCCATCTTCGCTTTGTCACGAAATTCAAAAAGAAATTTAAACATCCGGCTGGCAGCTCCGGACGCAGGTACAAATTTTACTACGCGAAGCCCGGGTAATTCATGATTAAACTTTTTAACATATTGGTCAATCGCTGTTTCGCTTAAAGATATAATACCATCAGACGGAACTGCGGGGCGGTCAAGTTTTATATAAGGAAACCCCTGGACGAAATGTTGGATCTGTTTTTCAATAACTTCAATTGCAATTCCTTTTTTGCCAATTTGTAAAATATCTTGCGGTGTTAACATAAGTGTAGATTTTGTATTTTTATGACAAATTTATCGAAATAATGAAAAAAACCGCAATTATTCTTTTTATTGTATTGCTTTCATTGCATGTCAGCGCACAGATTGCCCCGCAAAAATATTTTATTGAGTTCACCGATAAAGATAATTCTCCCTATTCCATCGACCGGCCGGAAGAATTTCTTTCACCCAGGGCACTGGAACGAAGACAAAACCAGTCCATCCCAATCGATTATTACGATATTCCTGTAAATGATTCTTATGTTAACGCTGTCAGAAATTACGGTGTAACAATCCTCAACAGATCCAAATGGTTGAACGGAATCACCCTATTTTGTGATAATCCAAGTCTGATAACTGCCATTTCACAGCTTCCATTTGTACAAAGCATTAAGAGATGTAATAATATAAAATGCTTATATTCAAATAATAAATTTAGTTTAGAAGAAGTAATACTTGAAGAAGATGTTTATTTCAGTCAGAGTACTTTTGTAAATTCGAAAGTTGCATATAATTATGGGCCATCCTTTCGTCAGACAGAGATGCTTAATGGGGATTCCATGCACCGGATGGGCTATAATGGCGCTGGTAAAGTCATTGCTGTTTTGGATGCAGGCTTTTTTAATGCCGACATCTTACCCGCTTTTGACAGTCTTTGGGAAAATAATCAAATAATTGGAACAAAGGATTTTGTAAAACCGGGTAACAATGTTTTTCTGGAAAATGAACATGGCATGGAGGTTTTATCGACGATTGGGGGGAATTTACCCGGCCTGTTGATTGGTACAGCCCCAAAGGCTAAGTTCTGGTTGTTCAGGACGGAAGAGAAAGCCAGTGAGAATATTATTGAAGAGTATAATTGGGTATCGGCAGCAGAATTTGCAGATAGCGCTGGGGTGGATATTATCAACTCTTCACTGGGTTATACACAGTTTGATGATACTACATACAACCATACCTGTAATGACATGAATGGCGATGGGACCCCGGTAACAAAGGGGGCAAACATCGCCGCGACCCGGGGGATGATTGTGGTAAACAGCGCGGGGAATTCGGGTGGTTCTTCGTGGAAATGTGTTTCGGCCCCTGCCGATGGATATACTGTCGTTGCTGTTGCAGCCGTTGATTCAAATGGAAACAGGGCCTTGTTCAGTTCGGTGGGAGAGGCTACACGCCGCATTAAACCAAATGTTGCAGCCATGGGGGCCCAAACGGTAATGTCGTCGCCGAATGGAACGATCACACGCAGGAGCGGGACCTCCTTCTCATCACCCCTGATTGCCGGAATGGTTGCCTGTTTATGGCAGGCGGCCCCATCCTGGAGTAATACTTCTATTATAAGGTCTATCGAATTAAGCAGCAGTCAAATATCAAATCCTGATTCCCTTCTGGGTTACGGCATACCCGATTTTCCAAAGGCGCTGCTGCATCTGATTGCTCCACCTGATAATATTCCCCCAGCCCTTCATGCCTTCCCAAATCCCTTCAGGGAATCATTGACGATTACACGGTCTGGAATTAACAATCCTACTGTTGATATTCAAATCATTGACCTCTTGGGTTGCATAAGATTTTCCAGAGTAAACCAAACGGTAGGGGTGGATAAATCTGCTTTTCATCTTGATAACCTTACCAATCTGCCGGCAGGCAGTTACCTCCTAAAAGTGGTTACAGGTGAATCGGTTCAAGTATGTAAACTAATTAAGCAATAATTTGATGATTATTTGTTTACAATAGTAATTACAGTTGTAAACATCATAAAATAAATATCAATCATTTTTAAATCAATAGTTTATACAGTTAATCAAAGGCTATCTTGCTTATCAGATGGCTTTTTTTATTTTCATATAACTGCTTATCCCTTTCAGTCAAGTAAAAAACCATTCACCGCTCTGTTTCTTATTCTAAATTGTCGCTTGCCCTAAAAGGGCATAATCTGTTAACACAGGGTGAAGCCCTGTGTGTCAGATAAACAAAAATCCATTAAGCCCTGAAAGGGCGGAATAGTGTCTATTGATAACGCCCTTTCAGGGCTTATGACTATGCTGGTTGCTTCTCGATGGGCTATACCCATCGTTAGCATATTAAGCCCCATTCGGGGCTGTGTTGAATAAGTGTCTGTCGATTGATCCCATAATGAATTAAGGTGTGGACAATCTTATGAAAAATTTCCAACTTGACCGAAAGGGATAAGCAGTTTCATATATTTAAATGTTTACAAATGTATTTATATTTTTAATGATATTTACAATGTTAAATTCACACATGTAAATTTTAAATTAATTATTTTAATTTATATATAACCAGTATATTAAAACTTATACTTAAATCTATAATTTAAGTGATTGTGCTGTTTAATTATTTTCTGGTCCGGGAGGTTGTTTTTCTTTAATTAATTACTTTTGTAAAAAACCAATATTATGATTGACCGGATTTTGGAAATTATGCAAAATAAAAATCTATCGCCATCTCAATTTGCTGATGAAATCGGTATACAACGTTCCGGTATATCCCATTTGATTTCGGGGAGAAATAAACCAAGTCTTGAATTTATCATGAAAGTACTGAAACGCTTCCCGGATATCAAACCGGAATGGTTACTTTATGGGGAGTTGACTGAAGAGAAGCTTGAGATAAAACCGGAGGGGACTCCGGTTGAAAAGCAAAAATCATTATTTGATGAACCGGAGATTGGAGATCCGGCAGATCAGAAAAAAATTATCCGCACTTTGAAAAAGGAGCGAAATGAAAAAAGAATTGAAAAAATTGTTGTTTTTTACCAGGATCGTACTTTTCGGGAGTATGAACCGGATTAAGCAATCAGAATAGGTCTGTTGCCGCAAAAAAGAATCCCGACTCACGCATGGCGCTTTCGTCGCTGTCTGAGCCGTGGATGGCGTTTTCCCTCATATTTTTCCCAAACAACTTCCGGATGGTCCCTGGTTCCGCTTTAGCAGGATCGGTTGCACCGATAAAGGTTCGGAATGACTCAACGGCATTTTCTTTTTCCAGGACTGCGGAGACAATCGGACCGGATGACATAAAAGCAACGAGATCATTGTAAAATGGCTTCCCCCGGTGCATTTCATAAAAACAACCGGCTTGCTCTTCGGATAGCCTGGTTTTCTTCATAGCCTTGATCCTGAAACCGGCATTTTCTATCATGGCAAGCATTTGTCCGGTGTAACCCTGCGAAAAAGCAGATGGTTTAACCATGGTAAAAGTTCTGTTCCCCGTCATCATCTTATTGTTTTAAGAGTAAACAAAAATACAATTATATTTTAAAATATCGCTATTTTTGCACGCCTTCAAATTGTGAACAACATTGGAAAATACCGATTTTGTTAAAATATCTGATCTTTTAGCCCATCCTTCACAGATTGTGATCATCACTCATACCAACCCCGATGGTGATGCCATTGGTTCCAGCCTGGCACTCTCTTCTTACCTTATTAAGAAAAACCATCAGGTCCGGGTGATTGTTCCCGATCCATTTCCTGATTTCCTCTCCTGGTTACCCGGGAATGAATCTGTATTTGTTTTTAAATCTCATTATGATGAGGCTGCTTTGGCAATCAACAACGCGCATCTTATTTTTGCGGCCGATTTCAACCATCTGAACCGCATAAACGAAGCAGGCAGGATTGTCAGGGAATCAAAAGCGATAAAAATTTTAATTGATCACCACCTCTACCCCTCGGATGAATTTGATCTGAAAATTTCTATTCCCCGGACTTCTTCCACCTCCGAGCTGGTCTATGATTTTATAGAGGCTTCCGGCGACCTTCATTTGCTTGATAAAGATATTGCTGCCTGTATCTATGCGGGTATTATTACCGATACAGGATCCCTGAGCTATTCCTGCAATTATGTGAAAACCTACCTCATCATTGCAGAACTTATCAGGTTGGGTGTTGATGGCGAACACATCCACCGGCTTATTTATGATACATTCTCAGAAAACCGACTGAGACTGCTTGGCTTTTCTATCAGCAATCAATTGGTTGTCCTTCAGGAGTACAATACAGCATATATTGTCCTTTCTGCGGACGATTTAAACAGTTTTAATTATCAGATCGGGGATACTGAAGATGTTGTTAATTACGCACTTTCCATTAAAAATATTAACCTGGCGGCTTTATTCATGGAACGGGACGGCCTTGTGAAAATCTCTTTCCGTTCGAAAGGCCATTTTTCAGTAGATACTTTTGCCCGTAACCATTTTAATGGCGGTGGGCACAGCAATGCTTCAGGGGCCAACTGTTCAACATCATTATCAGATACAGTTGCATTATTCAGGGAATTACTTCCAAGGTATCAGTCTCAACTCAAATCGGTCTATTAAATTGGTGGCAATCCGAAATCATTTACTTGGGAAGCGTACAATGGTTCCATTAACCTTTGTCATTCTGTTGCTGGCCTCCTGTGACCAACCCGCAGAACCACTCCACACGGATCACGAATTGAATATCCTGGATGATACGATAATCAATTATAACCATCAGGTTGTTCAATCCGAAAACCAGGAGATCGAAGATTTTACCCGGCGGTATCACTGGCAAATGAAAATTTCCCCTACCGGTTTGAGATTTATGATTTATAAAAATGGTCATGGAATTAAAGCAGAAAAAGAGAAAATCGCAACACTGCATTACACCGTTAAAAAATTGAATGGCGATCTAATTTATATTGCTGATTCGGTTCACCCCATGACATTTGAATTGGGAAAAAACCAAGTTGCCAATGGCCTCGAAGAAGGGGTACTGCTGATGAAAACAGGCGATCACGCAAAGTTTATTCTTCCTTCCCACCTGGCTTTTGGTCTTTTGGGGGACCTGGATAAAATTTATCAGCGGACCATTCTGGTTTATGACGTCCACCTTGTCGATGTAAAAGAAAAAAATATTAAATAGATCGAAACGATTAACTTTGGTTCAAAAGATGTTGAAAAAAACACCATTTATAAGTTCATTACAATGACAGGACTTTACTATCTTGAGCAGGTGAAAAAAAGCCATCACATCCCTTCCCCGGAAGAGGGCTAAAACCTGAAAAAGCACGAAATTCCTTTAGAGTTAAACTGAAATATTTCAAATTAAATTATTATAAACCAAATTGTTAAAATGTTAAGTATGAAAAAAGTGTTTGTGAATCCGTTGGTCTTTGTAATGTTGGTTGCACTGACTTCCATGGCTTGTTCTTCCAAATATTCAGGTTATGATAAAACCGAAACAGGCCTGTATTATAAATTATTTGAGGTAAGCAAGGACACCATCAAGCCAAAAGTCGGGGATTGGGTTTCTTTAACAATGCGTTATACCTATAAAGATTCTACTCTTTTCGATAGCAGACAATCCATGGGTACTCCCGTCAGGTTCCAGTTGCCTGCTTCTGATTTTAAAGGTGATATCTATGAAGGCATTCAGATGATGTCTGCCGGCGATAGCGCTGATTTCATTGTAAGCGCCGATTCATTGTTTAAAAAAACATTCCGCCAGCCAACCCGCCCGGCTTTCATCGATAGCAACAGCATCGTTCATTTCTATATCACCCTGTTGACTGTTGATACTCCCGAATCGATGATTAAAAAGGAGGAAGAGGCTTTGAAAAAATACATCAGCGACAAGAAAATTACCATTGCACCCCTGCCTTCCGGTCTCTATTTTCTTGAAACCGTTCAGGGAAAGGGAGTGAAAATTGATTCAGGAATGTGGGTAAAAGCCCACTTTAAAGTATCCCTGATCGATGGAAAGGAGATCTTTTCCTCATACGACCGTGGCGAACCGCTGCAGTTTGAATTTGGAAAACGTTTTGATACCCCCGGTTTTGAAGAAGGTATCAGCAAAATGCTGAAAGGTGGTAAATCAACCCTGATCGTCCCTTCAGAAATTGCTTTTGGCGAAATGGGCAGAGGCGCTATGGTACCCCCGTATTCCTCTATCATTTACGAAGTTGAGGTCCTCGATGTTCAATCAAAAGCAGAACATGAAAAACAACAGGCAGCAGAAAAAAAAGCAGCACAGTTAAAACTCGAAACATCTAAAAAACAAGAAGGAGATATGATGAAAAAATATTTGGCAGAGAAAAACATTACTGCTAAACCCACCGCCAGTGGATTGATCTATGTTGAAAAAGTAAAAGGAACAGGTACTAAGGCTGCTGCCGGGAAAAAAGTGAAAGTTCATTACACGGGAACCCTGCTCGACGGTACCAAATTCGATTCCTCACGCGACCGGAACGAACCGTTCGAATTCACATTAGGCCAGGGCCAGGTTATCCCGGGCTGGGACGAAGGTATCGGCCTGATGAATGTTGGTGGAAAAGCAACGCTGGTTATCCCATCCTCCATCGGATATAAAGACCGCGATATGGGCTCAATCCCCCCTTATTCAACATTGGTCTTCGATGTTGAATTACTCGATGTGAAATAACACGTTAATGAATAAACATTGAATAAATTTCTCTTCATTTTTATTCCGATCGTTTTCATCTTTCAGATAAAGGTGGTTGCTTTGACCGTTGATTTTACTTTTAACGAAGTTTGTCTTGGCGATTCAACCACCTTTATCAGCTTATCTTTTGCATCCCCAAACGACAGCATCCGGTATCAATGGTGGGACCTAACGGGCGACGGAAGGTTCAACGACGGTACTGGCGATACCGTTACCCGCCTTTTTCTTACCCCCGGGTTCCAGAGTGTTGGCCTCAAGGTTTTAACCTGGGGTGGTGAAGTCAGCGCATTGTTCAAATTGGTACCCGTAGGAGATGTTATAACCGATTTTAATTTTTCAGAGGGTTGTACCGGCCAGCTCGTTCCATTTTATGATAACTCTGAACTTTTCGGAGATGAAGCGGCCAGTTATACCTGGAATTTTGGCGATGGCACATATCCATCCAACGAAAGAAACCCAACCCATAAATTCATCAATACCGGTGATTATGATGTAATATTTTCAATAATTACCAAAATCGGATGCACCGATTCCATGACCCGTACCATAACCATCGGACAATCTCCCGTTCTTACATTGCAGTTTTCAGGCGATACAGTCTTTTTTGCCGGAGATAGCGTTATCGTTTCTACAATCGAAACCTTCGACAGCGTGTTTTGGTCCACCGGCCAAACCACCCACTCCATAACAATCTATTCAGGAGGGACTTTCAAGGTAAAAGGATGGGGAGGGGGCTGTTATAATGAAAAATCTTTTACAACCCGTATTAAAGAGTATGAGAAAAATCCGGTCATAACTACCCTCTTCACTCCCAATGGCGACGGTATCAACGATTTTTGGGAAATTCTCAACCTGTCAACTGTAATGCCATGTGAAGCAACAGTTTATAATCGTTTTGGAGAAAAAGTATGCTCCACCTCCGATTATAGAAACGACTGGGACGGGTCATTTAACGGAAAAATACTCCCCAACGACACCTATTACTATTTCGTGAGGTGCTACGATAACGTTTTATATAAGGGAACAGTAAATATTTTGAAATGAGGAAACATGCTCTTACTTTTCTCTTTGTATTCTTTTTTGGGACAATGGCCCTTTCTCAGCAATTACCCATCCTCGACAACTATCTTTTTAACCCGGCATCCCTCTCCCCTGCTTTTACCGGAAAGTACTATAAATTCCAAACCTTTTTAACCTATCGGAATGAATATACAAACCTAACCGGAACACCCGTGGTTGGTAACCTAAATATCGATGGCGCCCCACATAAAAATATGGGGGTGGGAGGGAGCCTGCTATACAACAAAGCCGGCATTTACAGGAATTTTAGTATGAATCTGAATTATGCCTATCATCTTCAGGTTGCCAAAGAACATTTTTTATCCTTTGGGATCAATGCCTCCCTTTATCAGAATTCATTGGACTTAACCGACATCGTTACCCATTATTCCAACGATCCTGTTATTAACGGTAACAGTAAGCTTACTGAAACATACTTCAATGCAGGATTAGGGCTCCTCTATTCCTGGAAGGATCTGAATGTTTCGTTTTCTTTTCCACTGATCTTCAACAACCGATCCTTCTACAGCGATAATACCTATCAGCATCTGCTTGCGATGGACCGGAACTGGCTATTCTATACCAACTATACGCTTAATTTACACCATGACTGGAAATTAAAATTTGATTTGTTGTTCAGAAAAAACCAGTTTAGCCCGCTTACAATCGATGTAAGTGCCATGGTTAAATACCGCGACAATTACTGGCTTGGCTTTTTATACAGAAAACCTGCTACATTTGGTATCAATGCAGGAGTTGCCATTATCAACAGGATTGTTTTGAATTATACATTCGAATTTTCAGGTTATTCCATGAACGGAATCGGATCCGGAACACATGAAATCAGCCTTGGATTCAGGTTGTTTCGGGAAGGACAGCAAAATCTGCTAATAAAAGATTATGTCAGATAAAACCCATCAACGTGAAAAAAACATCTTGATCAGGCCGGAAAGCCTTTTCCGCTCTGTGCTCATGTTTATACTCCTCTCCTTTTTTTCCCTTTCATCCTGGTCGCAGAACAATACAAAAACGGGAGGACTCTGTTTTCGGGTCGATAACAACCCTTCCATTGCAGAACTGAATCAATACTATGCTGTATTCAACAGATACCAGAAAAAGTTTTGCCTTGGGATCACTTCCTGGACTCTTCCCATTAACGCCACTTATGTGAATGCACTGCGTTATTATATATCGCAGGGGCACGAAGTACTGGACAATACACCAACTCATCAAACCCAGTTTTTTTCCCTCGTTAATATCCAGGATACCTCCCTGTACGACAATGATTGGGGTGTAGATCATATCAACGGACAACAAATCTGTTTGAAATATTCCTCGGTCGATACACTTCAGCCCCACAATGAAGGTTTGCTTAACATCACCGGAAATACGGTCATCAGCTTCGCAAATGGTGAATTTGGGGACCTGAACGGCAGCATTTCTTATTTTGCCCTCTATTTTGGGTTCAATCAAAAGATTTGCCTTTGGTACGACCTGAAAAATATCAATCCCTTTGACCCGGATACCCTGAAAATCAAATCTTTTTGGGGAGAACCTCTGGATTTTGGAAACCGTCCGGGAATTGGTTATCATAAGCTTACCCAGCGTGACGTTTATTTAAATCCTTATGCAATCAGGCTGCTGGGCAAAGAATCCCTGAGGATTTATTCAACCGTCAATCTACCCCGTCCTGAAACATGGGTTCATCCTGCCGGCCCGATGCCTTGGGTCAATGGATATGAGTTAAAAGGGTATCTGGGTGATTCCCTGGGGTATGTCGCTGGTTCCACCCCCGTTAACCCGGGTTACTTCTGCTACAACGAGTATAACCCCGCCGGGGTCAAACAATTTTCGATTCCCGTTGGGGACATATCGATTGAAAACTACTCTTTTCAATGGAACAAAAGCAGGATAGCCAACTACTTTGCCAAACATTATGTGAAGGTCGATATCTCTTATTTTACCGGAGGGCCTGGTGGCTGGGATGCATACCTGCTTCGACTCGACAGCCTTGTAAAATGGAGCTACCTGAATAATATTCCAATTCTGACCTATCGGCAATGGAGTCACCTTCTGTATGACAGCATACCCAACCGCCTTGTCAATATTTTTCCCGGATTAAATACCGACCTCGATCTTAACGGATTTCCCGATGGTTATGATCAAAATAGTTCATTATTAGGTATTTATAAAAAAAATGATGGTGTTCCGGAAAGTGGAAACCGTTGTTTTCAAATTCAGGGAGCCGGAAATATTACACAGGTTACAACCCTTGCCGGCATTGAACCTGGAAATAATAAATTTGCCCTGTGGGTTAAAAGAACGGAACTGGAAACCAGTAATGTTGAAATTGATTTTTCTTTTCCTGAAACCGGAGCTTCCCGGCACCTTGTTTTTCAAGTAGATTCTTTATTCTGGATCAAAAAAGTTCTGACTATCAATGTCCCTGAATCAGTGTCTCTCGTGAATATCCTGATTAAAAATTCAGGACAAAACAACGATACCGTGAAGGTCAGTGGAATGGATCTCCGTTCTACAGGATTTTTGACTATCAGGAGCTACCCGGAGCAGCTTAAACCAGCAAATGAACCTTTTCAATCAGTCAACCTGAATGCCCTGGTCGATGATTCCATCTATGATCCATCCACCATCAATTGGACCATCCATGGAATCCACTCTTTAAACCTTTCGGTGCTGACGGGTAATATTTTGCATATTCAGAAACCGGTATCTTTCTGGACAGGCCTCGACAGCGCCTGGCTGGTGGCTCAAAGTCAGGAAGGGTTACAGGATAGCTGTTATATGAAGTTTTCTTCCTATCCCATTCCGGAAGCTTGTTCCGGAAACCCCATCACGCTTACCTTACTTGATACCCTGAGCAACGATATCATTCAATGGAGTTCAATACCCTACGATTCATCCATTTCCAACCGGACCATTTATAATCCCGTGGTTTCCCCGAAACAACCAACCATGTATCACGTGGTTTGTATCAACCCATTGGGAAATATCAACAGGGATAGTATTCAGGTTATCCGTCACCCAAAACCGGTACCCTCCCTCCGAAATGATACCATTATCTGCCAGGGCGACAGCATCACTTTAACCGTTACCGGTGGCGCCCATTATCTCTGGAGTACCGGCGATACTGCTGCCTCCATCATGGTAGCGCCTCCCGATACAACGGAATATTTTGTACTGGTTACCAGCGCCAATGGTTGCACGGCAACCGATAGCGTGACCATCTTTGTTTCAGAAATACCCGATGTAACCTTAACCGGGTTATCTCCGGTTTATTGCGCCAACGACCCCGTGGCAACACTTTCAGGAGATCCGCCTGGCGGTTTGTTTGGCGCAACTTCTGGTTTAATTGACAATCAGTTTTTCCCAAGTCTGGCCGATACCGGGATCAGCAAGGTTTGGTACGTATATACCAATCCTGCCGGTTGTTCTGACTCCGATACAGTTTATGTTCTTGTTAACCCCAACCCTTCTCCATCCCTTCCGGCCGATACCGGGCTTTGTATTGGAGATAGTATTCAACTTACCGCCACTGGCGGGATTTCATATCTATGGAATACCGGAGATACAGTAGCATCAATATATGTCAAACCGACGGTTGCCACAACCTATTCTGTTCTGGTGACCTCCGAAAACGGATGTACCCTCAAAGATAGCGCTGAAGTCATCGTATCATTGAAATCAAATGCTAAATTGTACGGGTTGAATTATCCTTCCTATTGCACCAACGATTACGGCGCAACTTTATATGGCTTACCCCCCGGAGGGATCATTGGCGCCACTTCAGGTCTGGTTAATAATATTTTTACCCCAAGCCTGGCCGACACGGGTGTGAATAAAGTCTGGTACACTTTCACCAATGCCTATGGATGTTCCAATACCGATACCGTGACCGTTTTGGTTATTGCAAATCCGGTCATAAAAGCGCTTCCCGATACCATGCTGTGCGGAGGGAGGCGCATTGTTTTACATGCAGGCCCGGGTTATGACAACTATCAGTGGACCAACGGCTCTACCGATTCTGTAACCACGGTCGATTCTATCGGGCATGGCCTGGGTTTATATAAAATTACAGTCTATGTCACCGAACAGGGATGTGCAAGTAAAAGTACCGCAAAAATCAATTTTATCGTCTGCCCCGGAATGATGGACAAGGATGCAGCAGATCTTTTTTCGTTATACCCGAACCCGGCTTCAAATCGTCTTACCATCGTTAACAATGGTACGGAAGGATCTGTCTGGACAATGAAAGTTTTTAATATGACAGGGCTTTTAATGGATAGCCATGAATTTAATGGACCACTTCACACAGTCGATGTTTCAATGTATTCCGAAGGTCTTTACCTGTTGAAACTCTCTTCCGGTGAAAGAACAGCATCCTATAAACTCATTAAGAAATAGGTTATTTCCCTCAATCCCAGTCGAACCCTTCAATGATGGAGATGAGTTCCTGTGGCCGATAGGGTTTGGCCAGGTATTCATCCATGCCTGCGGCAAGGCACTTTTCCCGGTCAGTAACCATAACATGGGCTGTGATTGCCACAATCCTGACTGCCTTAAAAGGTTGATGGATGGATTTGCTTTTCGTTTCTTTTTCCAAATTCCGGATCAGGCGAGTGGCCTCGATACCATCCATGATTGGCATGGCTATGTCCATTAGGATCAGATCAATATGCAAAGATTTGAATTTTTCAACGGCAACTTTACCATTTTCAGCAAGTTCAACAATATGTCCGGCACGTTGTAAACTAGTCATGGCAAATTTTTGGTTTAATAAATTATCTTCCACCAGTAAAATAGTCAGTTGAGGGACTTTTTTCTTTTTGGGAATAACACTCTGGCGGCTGAGGGTGAGCAATTCTTCATCACACTTTTCCAAAGCCAGGGAAAACCAAAAAGTTGATCCTTTGTTCTTTTCGCTCTTTACGCCAATTTTCCCATTCATAATATGGGTCAGGTGTTTCGAAATTGAAAGCCCCAATCCGGTCCCTTCAAATTTTTGGATCAAAGGATTTTCAAGTTGTGCGAATTCATTAAATAAATTCTGTTGGTCTTCGGATGAAATTCCGATTCCGGTGTCGGTAACATCAAATTTTATGATGAGGGTTTCAGGAGAGAGGTTAGTCATGCCGATATAGTTATCGGGGATGTACGCTCTTGCAATAGCAGTGTTATTTGCCGGCAGTGTTTCGATGGTTTCAACAGAGATTAAAACCTGGCCTTCGTTTGTGAATTTGATGGCATTGTTTGCAAGGTTGATCAGAATTTGTCTGATCCTGATGGGATCCCCAATGGTACAGGGTGGTACCGTTGACTGGATTTTTGAGTACAGGTTGATTCCTTTTCCTTTTGCTTTTATGGATAACAGTTTAATGACCTGGTGAATTTCTTCCTGGATTGAAAAGGGTTTATGTTCCAATTTCAGTTGCCCCGCTTCAATTTTCGAAAGGTCAAGAATATCGTTGATGATGGCCAATAAATTATGACTTGAGATATTGATAATTTCAAGAAACTCTCTCTGTTCATCGTTTAGCGCGGTTTGATTAAGGACATTGTAGATACCGATGATACTGTTCATGGGTGTCCTAATTTCATGGCTCATATTGGCCAGGAACATGGTCTTGGACTTATTGGCCTCTTCAGCGGCTTGTTTTGCCCGGATGAGTTCCTTTCTGATCGATTCATGTTCTTCGTTTGAAACGGAACCAGCAGGGGTTTTTATCTGGGATTCGAGTTCTTTGATCCTGTTTTCAAGTTCAGCAATTTTTTTCAGGGGATCCATTTTACAGCTTATTCAGTTGATTCTTGATAATTGAATAGAGTTCCTGCTGGTTGATCGGTTTGGAGATATAATCATCAAAACCAGACTCAAGTAATTTTTCTTTATCTCCGGCCATGGCGTAAGCAGTCTGGGCAATAAAGGGGATGGTTTTATACTCTTTCCATTTTTTCCTTATTTCATGCATTAACCGCACTCCATCCCACGGCGGGGGGAGGTTGATATCAAACAACATGATGTCGAAAATTTTGTTTTCGTTGTACGATTGATTGATAATACGCAGTGTTTCGTCGCCATTTATCGCAGTAATAACATTTCCCAATGATTTCGTCATTTCGTACAGGACAATTTTATTCATCAGGTCATCTTCCACAATAAAAATCTCTAATCCTTGTAATGATTTGAATTTTTGTTTCCGGGTGGGTTCTTTGGTTTTTTTATCGTCAAGGTTTGTTTTTTCAGGTGGAAAAAACAGGGTTACGGTTGTCCCGTTGCCTTTGGCAGAATCGATTTCAATTCTGCCCCGCATCATTTCAATAAGGCTTTTTGCCAAAGGGAGTCCCAGTCCGGCCCCCTGTAATTCCGTTGAAAAACCCAGACTGTCCTGCCGAAAAGGATCAAAAATGATCGGGAGATAAGAAGGGTCAATGCCTACCCCGGTATCTTTAATCCGGATTGAAATTTCATTTTTTTCTTCGTTGAAATCAGTTGAAATATTGATAAACCCTTTTTGGGTATATTTGATTGAATTCTCCAGGATGGCGCTGATGACCTTGATGAGTTCTTTTTCATCGATCAGGGCTGAAGGGACTTCGTTGGTAGTCAGGTTTAACTTTAATTTTTGTTCATTGGCTTTGAAGATATACAACTGGGTGGCATTGGCAACAATGTTATTGATGTTGCATGGCCGGAGGGTCATCTGCATATCATTGGCTTCCAGTTTGCTGATATCAATAATGTTGTTCAGCAGGTGAAGCAGCCTGTCACCGCTTTCCGAAATGGACCTGGCATAATCAAACAGATCTTTGTGTTCGAGTAATGAAATTTCTGCTTCCAGCAAGCTTGCGAAACCAATAATGTTATTTAGTGTCAGCAAGAAAACTCAACTTTTTTGAACTCTGGGTCTGAGTTTAC
>DYSO01000215.1 GCA_020718225.1 Draconibacterium orientale
CCCGGGAGATGAAAACCGCTTCGAAAAGGATCCCCGGGAAAAAAGCCAGGTTCTCTGTTTCCATGAAAAATGAACTGTTGACAGTACGCAATGTGCTTGGAATAATTCCCGGAACCGACACAACAAAAAACATCATTGTCGGAGCCCATTATGACCATCTTGGGGCCAGAAATGAATGGATATACAACGGTGCTGATGACAACGCCTCAGGGGTTGCCGGATTGCTTGCATTGTCAGGATACTGGGCAGCAGGTGAAGCAAAACCAGTTTGTAACATTATTTTTGCAGCCTGGACAGCCGAGGAAAAGGGACTTTTGGGGAGTAGTTATTATGTAAGCCATACCCAAGCAACTCCTGACCGGACATTGCTCTACATCAATATGGATATGATTGGGAGAAGCGCTCCGGATGATACCGCCCGGCGGATTTTAAGCATCGGGACGATGACGGTGGGCGACACTCTCAGGAACATCGCCAGGAAAAGCAACCTTCGGCTTCAGCGTCCCTTTGAACTCGACCTTTGGGATGTTGCCGGCCACTCAGGCAGCGATTATGCTTCATTCATGGCTGTTAATATTCCAATAATGACCTTTTTCTCAGGGTTTCATGACGACTATCATTCGCCCCGCGATGTTGCCTCGAAAATTGATTTTCAAAAGATGGAAAATATCCTGAGGATCGTCAATGACTGCTTGTGGGAATCCCTGAAGAATCCTCCCGTGAGAGAAAGAAATTATTGATTTTTTACCCCATCCCCCCGGCCCCATTCCCCAAAAAGGGAAGGGGGAGGGTTGTGCTGATAATTCATAACACTGTTAATCATGGTGTTAGATTGATCCTCAAATTTTCACAGCAACGCTCCTGACGGTTACATTTTCCAGTTCCCGCATATTCACTTCAACACCGATTCCTGGTTTGGTTGGTACATCCATGGTTCCGTCCAGGTTCACTACAAATTCAGGATCTACGATATCTGTCTTGTAATAGCGCTTGCTTGCTGAAATGTCTCCGGGCAGAATGAAATTGGGAAGGGAAGCCAATGCTACATTACCAGCCCGGCCGATACCCGATTCGAGCATGCCGCCATGCCATACCGGGATATTCTTGCTGGCGCAGTAATCGTGGATAAGCTTTGATTCTGTATATCCACCAACCCGGCCGGGCTTGATGTTGATGATCCTACAGCTGTCAAGTTCGATTGCGGCCCTGGTATCATCCAGGGAATGGATACTTTCATCTAAACAAATGGGTGTTTTCAGCTCACGCTGCATTTTCGAATGATCATAAATATCTTCATATCCGAGCGGCTGTTCGATCAGTGACAAATTGTAATGATCCATTTTTTTAAAGAGATCAATATCATCCAGTGTATATGCAGAGTTTGCATCCACCTGCAGCATCAGGTTTGGATACTCTTTCCGCAATGCCTCTACAAACTGCATATCAAGTCCCGGCGCGATCTTGATCTTGATCCGTTTGTATCCTTCAGCGAGATAACCCTCAACTTTTTTGATAAGCCCTGCTATCGAATCCTGGATTCCGATGCTTACGCCGACATCAATCTTTTTTCGGGTGCCCCCGAGCATTTGTGAAAGTGAAATACCCTTGCTTTTGGCGAATGCATCCCACAATGCCGCTTCCAGACCGGCTTTGGCCATCATATGCCCGCGGACCTTAGCATAACCGGCAACGGCTTCATCAATGCTATGGAGGTCTTTCCCCAGCATAGAAGGAATCAAAAAATCAGAGAGGATATGCCATGCGGTGGGTACTGTTTCATAGGAATAGAAAGGGGTTCCTTCAGCAACGCTTTCGCCCCATCCTGTCACGCCTTCTGCATCAACCCTGACAATGATGTGTTCCTCATCGTATTCAACACCCATCGAGGTAACAAACGGGCTGACCAGGATCAGTTTAACGTGGCGGAGTTCAATTCGTTCGATTTTCATAAAATGTGAGTTTAAATTATTTATGGTTTGGAGTGTGTTGTTCCTTTATTAAAACGAGATATACAGTGGTACATTTCTATTTCTTTGTAATCCGTAACACCGGAAAAGGCTGCCCGGTTTTTAACAGGCTGGCATATTTATCATACGTGACCAGCCCGAGCATTGACCTGGGCTCAAGTGCAAGGATGATCAAATTACCTTTCAACTGGGCGGTTGGGATGTAAATAAAACCCTTGTCAGCCGGGAGTTCTTTCAACTCATTCAAGGTAACCTGAGCATCGACAACAATATCACCTTCAAAGTCGATGGAGTCGATGGCAGTGATCAAATACTGTCCGATCTGAACTCCTGGATCTATTTTGAAAGGGAGCTGTTCAAAAGATTGTCTTTTGGCCCAATCAACCAGGATGGTGCAATCTCCCGGAATCAGATATCCCAGTGGTTTCTGAACATCAAGAAGCGATCGTACCAAGGGCCGGTAATCTTTTACCTTTACCAGGGTATCCTTCCCGGTGGAATAGGAAAGCAGCGGCAATATAAGCGGTTTGCCGCTTGGCACATGAACCGATTGAATGGAAATATCCTGGCCAGGTGTGAAGGCCAGAAGTTTTTTCCGCTCCTCCCACACCAGGGTTTTAATTTTTTCCTTGTTTCCATGAACATATTCGAGCAGCCCGCGCATACCGGTCATCTGTCCTTCGGCCCGGCGCTTCAGGTTTTCGATGGAGTCGTCCTTGCCGTTCATTCCTTCCTGGATAAATGAGAAGGTATTCTGTATCCCGAAACTCTGCCTGCCGTCGTTGACATCGAAGGTGCTGTGCCGGATATATTCTTCCCCCGGTGGGCCGCCAGGACTATAAGTGAAGGATGAAAATTGACTGTCGCTAAGGTATTTTAAAATAAATGGAAGGTACCCGTTGTCGGATAATTCCCTGATGTTCTTCGAAATATTGGTGTTGGTGGTTGATCCGAGGGTAATGTCGGCGTTTTTCCGGTAACCATATTTTTTCCACGACTCTCCATAGGGTGAATATTCATGCACATCAAGGGTTACTTCGAAAAGGTACCTGTTGAAAAGCGTATGGAGTGTTTGCGTTTCAGGCTCGGTCAGGATCATATGGTTCCGATTGAGATCCTTTCCATTGGCATTGCGTCTTTTGTTCATTTCCGACCCATCGGGATTTACTTGAGGTACCACCACAAGGTCTATTTTGTCAAAGAGATAGCGATATTCTGGTTTCAATAGTTCCGAGGCAAGCATCAGGGCGCCCTCTTTCCCCGACTGTTCGTTGCCATGCTGTTGCGCAAAAATGAGTACCTTGATTTTTGATTTATCTTTTGCAAATTCAGAGGAAGAAAAAAACAGGGTGTACAGATTTCTACCTTCAACAGATTGCCCGGCGATTTCAACTTTTAACAGATCTGATTGTTTATCCAGATGGTTGATAAAGGTCGAAAGTTCATCATAGGAGGTGGCTTTCTGAAAATTGTTTGTCACAGGAGGGGGAATCGCCTCCTGGGAAAACAGATAACCGTGAAGCATTAACGGCAGAATGAAAATTATGGATTTTATCATCGTTTTATTTTTAACCATTGTCAAACGTTTCCGGATGGACCTGTTCCGCTTTTGGCGTTAAATTTATTGTTTCAGATTTAGGTTAAAACCCCGCAATTTTATTGCGGCTACTTCA
>DYSO01000056.1 GCA_020718225.1 Draconibacterium orientale
AAGCAGAGCGCTGAACAGTCGCACTTAGGGTTGCAGTATTACCATACCAGAGGGTACATCCCTGCCGATAAGGAGGGTGAATCCGTATCCAAAACCCTTGAATATGCATACGATGACTGGTGTATTGCCCAGATGGCCAAAGCCATGGATAAACAAGACGATTATAAGATTTTCATCCGGAGAGCGCAGAATTACAAGAATCTTTTCGACCTTTCAACTGGTTTCATGCGTGCCAAATCAAATGAAATCTGGTTTTCCCCTTTTGATCCGGCCGAAGTGAATTTCAATTATACGGAAGCCAATGGCTGGCAATACAGCTTCTATGTCCCTCAGGATATCGAAGTACTGATGGCGTTGATGGGTGGACGCGACCGGTTTGCCTTGAAACTGGATGAACTTTTCACTGCAGATCCGAAGACGACAGGACGTGACCAGAGCGACATTACCGGCCTGATCGGGCAATATGCCCACGGGAATGAACCCAGCCACCATATGGCATATCTCTATGATTATACTGGCCAGCCATGGAAAACACAGGAAATGGTACACCGGATCTGTGATGATTTTTACAAAAATAGTCCCGACGGGTTAATTGGAAACGAAGATTGTGGACAAATGTCGGCATGGTATGTTTTTAGCGCTTGTGGTTTCTACCCCGTTACTCCCGGATCGGGCGTTTACGCAATCGGATCCCCGGTTTTTCCCAATGTTACCATTCAACTTGAAAACGGAAAGACTTTTTCGGTCAGGACAAAATACGCCGGGGATACAAATTTTTACATCCAGGCTGCAACGCTTAATGGAAAACCCTTTTCGAGATGCTATATTTCGCACAGGGAAATATTGGAAGGCGGTGAGTTGGCTTTTACAATGGGGCCAACCCCGAATAAGGCATGGGGAATAGGGTTGAATGCAATGCCTCCTTCACGGATTGCGGACTACCTGATCCTTCCCTCCCCTTCTGTTTTCATAGGACAATCCCCGTTTGTCGATTCTGTCCTGGTGGCCCTCTCCTGTCCCATCGGAAACTCAAATATCCTGTATACAATCGACGGATCGGAACCCTCTTTGAAATCCACTGTCTACCAACGCCCCTTTCTTTTCCGAAAAACGACAACATTGAAGGCAATCGCCTTTAAACAGGAAATGTCCCCCAGTTTTCCAATTGAATCCCGGTTTATTCAGATACCCAAAGACCGTAAAATTACCATCAACACCGCGTATGCCGGTCAATATTCGGCAGGAGGGGATCTGGCATTGATCGATTTTTCAAGGGGTGGCAACGATTTCCGAAGCGGGAAATGGCAGGGATACGAGGGAGTTGACCTGAATGTTATGATTGATCTGGAATCGGTCAAACCGCTGCGGAAAATTTCTTTAGGATGTTACCAGCAGCAAAGTGTCTGGATTTTTATGCCATTGGAGGTCGATTTTTTCTCTTCCGATGACGGGATCAGTTTTACACCTCTTGCAACGATAAAAAACGATGTTTCGGAAAATGAAGATGGGATCATCATTAAAGATTTTACTCTCCCCGTGAAAGGTGAAAAAATGCGGTTTATTAAAATTGTTGCAAAAAACCGGGGTGTTTGTCCTGAATGGCATCCCGGGGCCGGGAAAAAAGCATGGATCTTTGTGGATGAAATCACAATGGAATGAAAAAAAACGCACTCCGCTCCGACCTGATCCTTCTGCTTGCTGCCATCATATGGGGGTTTGCCTTTGTGGCCCAACGGGTTGGAATGGATTACGTAGGCCCCTTTACCTATACGGCTGTCAGGTTTGCTTTGGGAGCCTTGGTATTATTGCCTTTCCTGTGGTTGTGGAAAAACAAACCCTATAACAACCTCAAACCCGGAGGTCAGGAAAAAAGAAAAATCATTTTACTCCAGTTACTGATGGGGGCGCTGATCTTTGGCGGCGTCTCTTTTCAGCAATACGGGCTTCAGTTTACAACAGCAGGAAATGCCGGCTTCATTACCGGTTTTTATGTTGTGCTTGTACCTGTTGCCGGTCTCTTTTTAAACCACCGAAACCATTTTACCATATGGATCGGAGTAGCCCTGGCCATCACCGGGATGTACTTTTTAAGCGTGACCCGTAATTTTACCGTTAACCCTGGCGATTACTACGTACTGGTTTGTGCCTTCATATGGACAGCCCATGTTTTGGTGATGGGCTATGTTGCTCCCCGTACCGATGCCATCCGAACAGCGCTGATACAGTTTGTTATATGCTCTTTTCTGAGCTGGCTTGTCGCCTTTGGTTGGGAAGATGTTCAGTGGAGCGCCATTCTGGAAGCTTCCTGGCCCATCCTTTACGGCGGGATCATGTCGGTGGGCATCGCTTATACGCTTCAGGTCATTGCCCAGCAAAAGGCACATCCTGCCTATGCATCCATCATTCTAAGCCTGGAAACCGTTTTTGCCGTACTCGGTGGATGGATCGTCCTTCATGAACCCATGACCGGCCGGATAATTCTGGGATGCTGCCTGATGCTTGCAGGTATGGTTGTGGTACAAGTGAGAAACATCAGGTCAGAGGGAAGCTGACCCGCCCATCTTTCTTTATTCAGAGTTATTAGCTGTGTCATGCTTATCAGGGGTTAAATTATTTTTTTGGAATGTTCACGGATGGTTCTCATTTCGTTATTTTTGCTGCAACTTTATCTTAAAAAACAAAAGAGAGATTATGAGTTTACCTAAAATCATGGCTGCCTTTGTCGCAGTTTTATTTCTGACAATGCCTTTTCATGGCTATACCCAATCGAAAGCCGGTTTTGTTGCCGGTTCGGTGGCCGGAGTTCAAACAATTGTTACCAGCGCAGCTATTCCAATTGTATTCGATACATTTTTCATACCTAAAACCCTGAGGGTTGATTATTTCCTGGCCGGCGATGCCTCTACGGAGGATGTCTTTTTCAGTGGGATGAAACAGGAACCTTACTGGGGGGGTCCCCATAAAAACCTGACCGACCCTTTTGAATATGGAACCTACCGTTATAGCGCTTATGATTCATCGACAAACAAGAAGATTTTTTCGCGTGGGTTCAGCTCCCTTTTTCAGGAGTGGAAAGGTACCGATGAGGCAAAAAAGATGAAACGGGCATTTCCAATGGTTGCCGTAATGCCTTTTCCTAAACATACCATCCGGTTTGTTATCGAAAAAAGATCATACCAAACCGATCAGTTTGAGCCACTTTTTGACCGGTTTATCAATCCTTCCGACTATTTTATCAACCGCGAAAGTATCCATAACATCAGGTCATCAAAAATTAAAGATTCCGGAGATCCTGATAACCACGTTGATATCGCCTTTATTGCAGAAGGTTATACCACCCTGGAAATGGATAAGTTCAGGAACGATGCAAAACGGTTTGCCGATTATTTTATGACCGTAGAACCCTATTCACAAAATACGCAACAATTTAACTTTTATGCGATCGAATCTCCTTCCGATGAATCGGGTGTTACCATCCCCGGAAAGGATATTTTCGTCCTTACCAACATTCACAGCAGCTTTTACACCTTCGATATGGACCGGTATCTCACCACCTTCGATACAAAGTCGATTTATGATATTGCAGCCAATGTTCCCTATGATGCTGTTTTTGTCCTGGTCAACAGCAAGCAGTATGGTGGTGGCGGGTTTTACAACCACTATGGCCAAAGCACGGTGGATCACAATCTTTCCCTGATTGTCTCCATTCATGAATTTGGCCACTCTTTTGCAGGCCTGGCTGATGAATACTACAACTCGGAGATCACCTATTCCGGTATGTATAACCTTAAGTTTGAACCCTGGGAACCAAACATCACAACCAATGTCAATTTTCAATCCAAATGGAAAAAAATGGTTGCAGAAGATACCCCCATTCCCACTCCAAGGGATCCAAAATATGCCGGTGTTGTCGGCATGTTTGAAGGAGGCGGATACCTCTCCAAAGGGATTTACAGCCCTGTGATGGATTGCAGGATGAAAAGCAATGAAGCTCCGGGATTTTGTCCGGTATGCAAGGATGCCATTGCCCGGATGATTCAGTTTTATTGTGAGTAGCGGATTGATATTCGATATCCGCCGGTTTTCGGTCCACGACGGCCCTGGTATAAGGACAACCCTGTTTTTTAAGGGATGCCCCCTCTCCTGCTGGTGGTGCCACAATCCGGAAAGCCAGGATACCTGTCCGGAAAAAACCATCAGGACCCGAATCATCTCAGAGGAACGATTTGAAAAACCAGAGATCACCGGTCGTTTCATGACTGTTGATGAGGTTATGGATGAAGTTCTTCCGGATCAACTGTTTTATGAAGAATCGGGAGGCGGCGTCACCTTTTCAGGCGGCGAGCCGCTGATGCAGGAGGTTTTTTTAACAGAACTCCTTCAGGCTTGCAGGCAACAAGGATTGCATACCGTGCTGGATACTTCAGGCTATGCATCAACGGATATCATCACCAAAGTTGCCCCATATGTGGACCTGTTTTTATATGACCTGAAGTTAATGAACAATGCGCTGCATAAAAAATATACGGGTGTTTCGAACGAATCGATATTATCTAACCTTTCCATGTTGTCCCGGACCGGGGAAAAAATAATTTTTCGTTTTCCTGTCATCCCCGGGATCACAGATACTACGGAAAATATCAGGTCGTTGAAGGAATTCATTGTTTCACTTACATATAGGCAGACCAACAACCAGGGAGTGAGTTCCGGGGGCGATATCTTTGAAATCCACCTGCTCCCTTATCATTCGATGGCCCGCGAAAAATACCGCAGGTTCAGCAAATCGAACCGGCTCCCGGGAATCCCGGATTTGTTAAAAGAAGATCTGATACCGTTAAAACAGGAATTTGAATCCATCGGGGGAAAAGTCGTCCTGGGTGGCTGAAATGTAAAACCGGGACATCAGAACCAAAAACCAATGTTAATAAAAAACAGGGGGCCTTTGTTCAAATTTGAACCCATCACCGAAAGTTCGACCGGGCCGATAAAACTGTCATAACTGGCAGTGACACCATAACCACAAAGAAAGTTCTTCCCTATAAACAACTCGTCGTCATAGGAAACTGCTGCACCGGCATCGGCTTTAAAAGTAAGATAGAGCTTCTGGTAAAAGTTGTACTGAATTTTCATTCGCGCCACGGCGCTGTAATTCCCAAATATCTGAATAAACTGCAACCCGGTAAAAGGGGCATAAGTCCCAATGTAGTTGGTGGTTGTTGACCCTCCCAGTCCGAAAATATGCTGGAGCGGGGGACTGTCTTCATTACGAAACTGGAAACCCGCAAAGAGGCCTGGCTGAAAAACCAATCTCCCGGAAACAGGAATGTTGTGGTCGTATTTGATAAAAAACATCGGGGAGTTGGTAAATAAATCCTGGGTCCAGTTTGCCTCCAGGGGCATCACATACTCACCACGCATGGTGGCATTAAATCCACGCGTCGGGAAATAGGCCCGGTCGCGCGTATCGGCGCTCAACGAAGCGAACAACGTACCATAACTTGAAAAATTCTGAGACGGATCCTGGGTAGTGTCTGTATGGATTTCCTGGCTGAAACCGAAATATTCATATTCAAAACCGGTTTTAAAATTGAACCGGTTGAGGAAACTGTAATTAAAAAACAGCGACCCTTTATAATCGGTAAAAGTTATCTTGTTGACTTTGACGTCTTTGTTGTACAGATCGAATTTAAAAGAAAACAGGTCGGCCCCGATACCAATGGCGGCCTTACCCCCCAAACCCGACAGGTAAACAACCCTTAACCTCGGATCGGGGCCAATACACAAATCGGCAAACAACTTGGAATTACGGCCCAGTACGTTCCGGAAGCTCCCACCGAGGATTAACCCTACGTTATAATCGTTGTTGAAATGAATCCCGGCTGAAAGTTTCCCGATCCCCCCATCCGTAATATCGATGATCAAATTCGATTTATTTCCTTTGTTTTCAATGGAATATGTTACTTTTTCAAAGTAGCTAGAACCGTAATTGGTACGAATATATTTTTGTAAATCCGTAACTTTTATTTTCTGACGGCCCGACTTCCTCAGAATGCTGTAAAAATAGCTGTCGGGTAATTTTTTATTCCCACGAAAAAGGATACTGTCAATCAACAGGGTATCGAGCGGACGGGCCTGGAATTTTTTCATTGGCCGGTATTCAATGGCATTTAAGGAATCGGCCAGTGCTTTGATTTCTGTGTAGTGTGAACGCGCAACTCTTTCGCCCACCGCGATAATAGAATCATAAGAAGAAAAATCCAATATTCCATAATCAACATCATAATTAATTTTATAATCGGTCAGGCTATCGCCGATTATATTTGCCCTGACGCGGTAAAAGGAAGTGATCTGTTCCAACACGGTCATAATGGAGCTGAGCTGTTCTTTTGTATCGTAAAGCTGATGCTGCACATCTCCGCCGATGATAATTTTTGCCCCCATGTTTCGGACTTCACCTACCGGGTAATTGTTGACAACACCGCCATCCACCAGATACCGGCCATTGTATTCGACCGGCGAAAAGTATCCCGGAATTGACATGCTGGCCCGAATCGCCATGGGAAGGTACCCCTTGTCGAGCAAAACTTCTTTACCGGTAAAAAGATCGGTACCGATACATAGGAAAGGAGTAGGCAGATTGTTGAAATCCGTAATTTTATAAGCAGGCGATAAATATTGGTTCAACAACAATTCAACCTCCTGTCCCTGATACATGGAGGCGCTGACCGATATTTTTTTCTTTTTTATGGGCAGGCTGATGATTGTTTTTTCTCCATATTCTTTTTCTTCATAAGCAATATACTTTCGGTCAACTTTATCCTTCAGCAAATCATCCCAATTCTGGGCACGGATCATGGCCATGATGGAATCGGGATGATAGCCCAAAGCATAAAAACCCCCAACGATGCTCCCGATACTTGACCCGCCAATATAATCAATGGGCAGGCCAACTTCCTGGAACATCCTGAGCAATCCGATATAGGCAAACCCCTTTGCCCCTCCCCCGCTAAAAACAAGCCCTACCGAAGGCCGCTCCGTTTTATTTCCGGTTTCCTGTGAAAAAAGATCCACAGATTGGAATACTATAAAAATGATGAGGATTATCAGGGAACAATTCATAACGAAAGGTTAATGGTATTTTCCGGAAAGTTATAAAAATTACAAACCAGAATATGAAATAACCATTGATTTTTTATAAAGTAATTTGGTAATTTAGCCTCGTGAACTAAAAAAACCGACAATCATGAAAAAATTCCTATTTTCTCTCGCCATCCTTTTGGCTACCCCGTTCATTTCCTTTTCCCAAACGCTTGAGATAACACCGTTTGGCGGATATGTTTTCCCTGTTACCTGGTACGCTTCCAACGGCAATTTATACTTTCTGGGCAATGGCCAGTACGGTGGAATGCTGAGCTTTGGTGTGAGCAATGCGATGGATGTTGACCTGATTTATAACCGGAGTGATACCAAAGGTCAGATTAACCTGGTTGGATATCCATACAAGGAGGTACCCTTGAGTATTAACTATTTTCAGGTAGGGACAACAAAAAATTTCAGGATCAATAAAATTGCATCTCCTTTTGTCGGAATAAACGTGGGCGGCTGTCTGATGGCCCCCAAGGGCGAATACAATGACCAATGGTTTTTTTCTGTTGGGATCAATGCCGGCGCCAAACTCTATTTCTCCAAACGGGTTGGTCTCCGTTTACAGGCACAGATGTATATGCCCATTCAAAATGTGGGTTATGCATTCTACATTGGCGGAGGTGGCGCCAGCAGTGGTATAACCCTGAGTTCTACCCTGGTCCAGTTTGGGTTCACCGGTGGTTTGATCTTCCGCCTGGGCCGCGTTGCATATTGATAAAATATACAGGTTTCAGGTGTCCGACCGTTTCAGGTTTCTGGTTTGGGAATACGAAGTTACCTATAGTATTGATATTCTGTAATATATATTATAGTTTGGGGTAAAATTAGGTTTTAAAAAAACCATCCTATATATTTGTGCCGCTTTGGCGTTAAAATAATAGATTTTAGAGATACTTATAATAAAACTTCAGTCCAACTTTCCATTTTAATTGATTAATCGATCTACCATGAAAGAAGCAATCCTTGCAGCGACAATCTTATTATCAACTCTTTTTTGCTCCGCTCAAAAAGTTTCCTGCCCACCCACCGTAACAGATGCTTTGGGCAACGTTTATCATACTGTACATCTGGGCAACCAATGCTGGATTGCCGAAAACATGAACATTGGCATCATGATCCCCGGTACGACAAATCAAACAAATAACGGGATCATTGAAAAGCATTGTTACGGGACAATCCTTCTAATTGCAATATTTATGGAGGCCTTTACCAATGGAATGAGATGATGCAGTATGGGGGCACACAAACCATTTGCCCGGCTGGATGGAATGTACCGGACAATCAAGACTGGCTAAATCTTGGAAATATTTTGGGGTCGGAGGCCGGAGGTCAGATGAAAACAACGGGCACCATTGAAGGCGGCACGGGTCTTTGGCATGCTCCAAACTCCTTTGCCACAAATTCGAGCGGTTTTGGTGCCCTGCCCGGCGGATGGAATGATGGCGCCGGTAATTTTACCGGTATGGGCTACGATGCCTACTTTTCAAATACCCGAACCTGGTATTATGATTGGTTCAAATATTACCTTAGATTGAACTACAATGATGGCAATATGTGGTTTGACGGCTTTCAATATACCAGCTACAGCATGAGCGTGCGCTGCTTCAAATATGTAACACCTGCTGTAGTTCCCACCGTATCAACTTCGTCAGTTACCGAAATTACCACCACCACCGCTGTTGGCGGAGGATATGTAACAGATGAGGGCGATGCTGATGTTACTGCCCGCGGTGTGGTATGGAGTACCACACAAAACCCGACTGTTGCTGTCAATGAGGGTATAACAACATTTACCAGCAATCTTACCAGTCTCACTCCAGGAACCACTTACTTTGTAAAAGCTTACGCTACCAACAGTGAAGGAACAGCCTATGGTTTAGAAGTTGAATTTATGACCTCTATTCCCTCAATATTGACAGTTTCAGATTTAATCATCAACGCTGGAACAATCGCCTGCTACAACGCCTCCCAAACCATCACTGTTTCCAATTGCACTGTTAAACCAACCGGAAGCGTCAATTTTATATCCGGTGGCAATATCCGGCTGCTCACGGCAACGAAAGTTGAAAACGGAGGGAACCTGCATGCATACATCACAACAAACCAAACCTACTGCACCCAGAATAAAAGCATGGTAACATTACCAGATGACGAGCTTCCAAAGGGAGGTATAACCATGGAGTTGGATGAAGCAGCCTCTTTATTCACCCTGTTCCCAAATCCGACCACCAGCGCTTTCACACTTCAGATGATAAAGTTTGAATCAACTCAATCAATCCAATTGGCAATCTTCGGTATGAGAGGCGAAAAGATCATGCAAACTGAACTATCAGGCCAACGCCAATACGAGATTGATTTGACGGGCATGCAAAAAGGTGTGTATTTTATCCGTGTAATTACAGGCAATGGAATGGGTGTGGAAAAACTGATTAAGCAATAAAAACGCCAATCAGTATTTATTCAGCACAATCCCCGCAATCTTTATAATGCAGTTTATTCACTGAATTATTATATAAATGTCACGTTTTTTAAATAGTATTGATATTCAGTGATATATAAAATAGGGTTGAATAAAATTAGATTTTCAGAAAACCATGCTATATATTTGTGTCGAAACAGGCATAAAAAAAAGTAGTTTCAAAGGCACCCATAATATACAACAACATAATCCTTCCGTTCCACCACTCACACTTTTCTGTTTTATTTTAATCCCTGTTCCTGAAAATGACCGACAGAATCAAGTATTTACGGGAATTAAGCCTGAAAACAGTAAACCGTATTTCGGCCGAACGGGCTGAACTGGTTACTGATTTTTATCAATCGGGGATTGACCGGGAAGTTTCCATTCCGGTTATGCGCGCTTTAGCCCTGCATCATATCCTGATGCATAAACTCCTTTGGATCACCCCTGGAGAACTCATTGTCGGAGAACGCGGCCCGGGGCCAAAAGCCGTACCCACCTATCCCGAAATTACCCTTCATTCACTGGATGACCTTGAAATGCTCGATTCAAGGCCCAAAGTCTCTTTGAAGGTGGACGAAGCGACAAAAAAAGTTTATCGGGAAAAAATAATTCCTTTCTGGCTGGGAAAAAGCAACCGCGACCGCATCATGCACGCTTTACCCGGCGAATGGCACGAAGCATACAAAGCCGGGATATTTACGGAATTCCAGGAACAGCGAGCCCCCGGTCATACCGTTGCGGGAGATAAAATTTATAGAAAAGGGATGCTCGATATCATCGACGACATTCATGAAGCCTATGCCAAACTCGATTTTTTCGACGATCCCTTTGCCTTCGACAAACAGGAAGCGTTAAAATCAATGGAAATTGCCGCCAATGCAGTCATCATGTTTGCCGGCCGTTATGCTGCCAGACTTGAAGAGTTGGCGGAAATGACAGAAAAACAGTATCGGGCTTCGAATACCGGATTTCAAATACCGGATTTCAAAGAATATAAAAAGGAACTCCTTTACCTTGCCTCCATCTGCAGGAATGTACCCGCCCATGCCCCCCGGACCTTCCACGAAGCGCTCCAGTATTATTGGTTTGTTCATGTTTGTGTCATTACCGAAGTCAACCACTGGGACTCGTTCAATCCGGGCCGTTTGGACCAGCATCTCTATCCTTTTTATACAAAAGAGCTGGAAGCCGGTACCCTCACAAAAGAAAAAGCAGTTGAAATATTACAGAGTTTCTGGATCAAATTCAACAACCATCCTGCTCCGCCAAAAATTGGCGTTACTGCCCTTGAAAGCAATACCTATACCGATTTTGCCCTGATCAACCTGGGAGGGGTCAAATCCGACGGGTCAAATGCCGTCAACGAACTGACATTTATCCTGCTTGACATCATTGAGGAGATGCGGTTGCTTCAGCCCAGTTCCATGGTGCAGATAAGCAAAAAAAATCCCGACAGTTTCATTCACCGGACACTTCAAATCACCAAAACAGGATTTGGACAACCCTCCTTTTTCAATACCGATACCATCATCCAGGAATTGATACGACAGGGAAAAGAGGTGACCGACGCCCGCAACGGAGGCGCCAGCGGATGTGTGGAGACAGGCGCTTTTGGTACGGAAGCCTATATCCTGAGCGGGTATTTCAACCTCGCTAAAATTCTGGAAATTACCCTTCACAACGGATTTGATCCCCATACAGGGAAACAGCTCGGGCCTGAAACCGGCTTGCCCGGCAAATTTCAATCGTTCCTGGAATTGCTTGAAGCTTTTAAACAACAAATTGCTTATTTTACCGACATCAAAATCAAAGGCAACAACATCATCCACCGGATCTTTGCTACTTACATGCCGGTTCCCTTTCTGTCACTGATCATTGACGACTGTATCCCGAAAGGCATCGACTATAACGCCGGTGGGGCGCGCTACAATACAACATACATCCAGGGTGTAGGACTTGGGAGTGTTACCGATTCACTGACGGCATTGAAATATCATGTTTTCGACCGAAAAACCATCAGCATGGAGGGCATGTGCAAAGCGCTGGAACAGAATTTTAAAGATTTTGAGGAACTCCGTTCCGAACTGGTTTACAATACTCCCAAATACGGAAACGACGATGATTATGCCGACGATCAAGCCATATCCGTTTTTGAATTTTTTTACAGCGCTGTTAACGGACGACCCACCTCTGTTGGCGGTAACCACCGGATTAATTTACTGCCAACCACTTCGCATGTCTATTTCGGAAGTGTGACCGGGGCTACCCCCGACGGACGTCAATGCGGCCAACCGCTTTCTGAAGGAATTTCGCCTTTCCAGGGCGCCGATCATAAAGGGCCTACCGCCGTGTTGAAATCCGCTGCTAAAATCGATCATATCCGTACCGGAGGGACTTTGCTGAACCAAAAATTTGCGCCTGCTTTTTTTGAGGGCGAAGAGAGCATAAGGAACCTTACTTCGCTCATCCGCACCTATTTCAGATTGGATGGGCACCACATTCAATTTAATGTTGTTACGGCTAAAACACTCCGGGATGCCCAGCAACATCCTGAAAAATACCGCGATCTTATCGTCCGGGTTGCCGGTTATAGTGATTATTTTAATGACCTTGGCGAAGATCTACAAAATGAAATTATAAGACGAACAGAACATGAAGCGATTTGATTTACGATATACGATTTACGATTGAAAATCAATTATTATGAAGAAATATGTTATTTTTCCCACCTTGGTTTTTTTATTTAATATGACTTTTGCCCAAACCGATCAGGTAGTATTTCCCGGCAACGTTAAATCGTTGAAAAAAGTTGACCATGGCGTTCTGGTGAAAACCGACAATGCCCATCTGATGATCCAGACTTACCAGGATCAAACCATCCGGGTCCGGCTGTCGAAAACGCCATTTACCATTGATTTTTCCTATGCCGTCATTCAAAAACCGGAGGGTCATTTTAATGACATCAGAGAAACCCCGGAACAATGGGAACTGATCACCGATTCATTGAAAATAATCCTGACAAAAAAGCCGGTTTCACTGAAGGTATACAATCGTAAAGATCAGGTTTTATGCGAAGATTATCAGCGGTTTTCGTACACCTGGCAGGGAACGGAAGTGACCAGTTATAAAAAATTGTTCCCCGATGAAAAATTTTTAGGATTGGGCGAAAAAACAGGGAATGTAAACCGCCGCGGCGATAAATTCGAAAACTGGAATTCAGATGTCCCGGCCTATGCCATTAACGCCGACCCCATTTATCAAAGCATCCCTTTCTATATGGGGATTCACGATGAGGTGACCTATGGGATTTTTCTCGATAACTCATTCCGGACCAAATTCAACTTCGGAGCCTCCACCGATGAGCAATATTCCTATTTCTCCGCCGCTTATGGCGAGATGAATTATTATATTTTCGGAGCCTCAACCCTTGCAGGGATCATCCGCGATTACACCTGGCTCACCGGCCGAATGTCCATGCCCCCGCTTTGGTCCATTGGATACCAGCAATGCCGGTGGAGCTATTTCCCCGAGTCGGATGTACTCCGTTTGGCCCATACTTTCCGCAATAAGCAAATTCCCTGCGATGTCATCTACCTTGATATCGACTATATGGACTCTTATAAAATCTTTACCTGGAACGACACAAAATTTCCAAAACCCAAAACCATGATCGGGAAACTGAACGATCTGGGTTTTCATCTGGTTACCATCGTTGACCCGGGAATAAAGATTGAAAAAGGGTATTTTGCCTATGAGGAAGGGGTAAAAAACGACTATTTCGCAAAATACCCCGATGGCGAATTTTACACGGGCAGTGTATGGCCCGGACGGTGCCATTTTCCCGATTTCACCAAAGAGACCGTACGTAACTGGTGGGGCAACGCCTTCACACGTTTGATCGATCCCGGGGTGGAAGGTTTCTGGAACGACATGAATGAACCTGCTACCTGGGGACAAGGAATTCCCAACATGGTACAATTCGATTTCGATGGACATAAAGCTTCCATGGCGGAAGCCCATAATATTTATGGGTTGAATATGTCGCGGGCTACTTTCGAAGGAACAAAAAAACTCCTGAACGGAAAACGGCCATTCGTCCTGACCCGTGCAGGCTTTGCCGGAATTCAGCGATATTCGGCCGTTTGGACCGGCGATAATGAAGCTACCGATGACCATATGCTCCTGTCTGCGCGAATGGTCAATAGCATGGGCCTTTCGGGACTGTCGTTTGTTGGCCCTGACGTTGGTGGATTTATGGGAAACCCTTCACCGGAACTTTATCAGCGTTGGCTTTCAATGGGAGTTTATACACCCTTCTTCCGCAACCATTCTGCCTGGGGAACCGACCATAAGGAACCCTGGTCGTTTGGCGAAGAGGTGGAAAAGTCATCCCGGGAACAGATCAACCAACGTTACCGGCTGATCCCCTATCTCTATTCCATGTTTTATCAATCTCTCCTTTCGGGTTTGCCGGTAGCGCGCAGCCTTACCATCCATAACACCTTCGATGAAAAAGCGTATTGGTATGCGTACCAGAACCAATATATGTTTGGTGATAACCTCCTGGTTGCCCCTGTTTCATGCAAACAGAACGCCGTTAAAGTTTACCTGCCTGCCGGTGGATGGTACCGGCTCAGCTCCGGGGAATACTACCCTGGAAACATGGAGGTTATTGTGGATGCACCCCTGAGTGACCTCCCGGTATTCGTCAAAGCATCGGGAATAGTTCCGATGCAGTCGGTCGTGCAATCTACCGCTGAAAAACCATCTTCAACATTGGATCTTCATATTTATAACGGAGAAAAACCCGCTACCTTTCTCTACTACGAAGACGACGGCGCAAGCTATGCGTATGAACAGGACGTATTTTACAAAAGGTATATCGCTTTTGATCCCGTAAAAAAATCAATTTCCTTAAGTAAAGTGGAAGGTTCGTTTTCATCCCGGTTTACCGCCATCCGACTGGTATTACATTCATTTGGAGATGTAATGACTTTAAAATCAGCAGGAAAAGATTATTCTTTAAAACTGAAATCATCCAGGGAGAGGACCGTTGAAATCCCTTTGACAACCGCGGAAATGATGATTACTTACTGAGCCTGCATGCCGAAAGGTCATCAGCTCCTGTTTCAGGATTGAGTTTGTTAAATTAAACTCCCTACCCATGAAAAACGGAACATTATTTTTCTGTGCAATCCTGCTTCTGATTCTCGCTTTTCCATCCTGCCGTAAGGAAGATCATTTCATAACGGATAAAAACTACCGGGAAAAAGTCAGGATTCAGTTTGAATTGCAAAAAAAACTGGCGGTCAACCGCGAAGTTCAATTATTCAGTGTATTCGATTCGGGATTATCCCTTACCGAGAAGGAGGCACTTCAATTTCTTTATGCCTATTTACCCCTCAGCGACCTGGCCGATTATAACGGGAGTTTTTATATAAAGAATGTCCGTGCATCCCTGGCCGCCAGGGATACCTTTGCCTGGGGAAGGTCCATTCCCGAAGATATATTCCGCCACTTCGTCTTACCGGTCCGGATTAATAACGAAAATCTTGACTCTTCCCGGTGGGTATTTTTCATGGAACTGAAAGACCGGATCAAATCGATGGATATGAAGGATGCCGTGCTTGAAGTTAACCACTGGTGTCACGAAAAAGTTACTTACCGGAGTACCGATGGACGAACCTCTTCCCCGCTGGCAACGGTAAAGACCGCTTATGGACGATGCGGGGAAGAATCGACATTCACTACAGCCGCTCTGCGTGCCATTGGTATCCCTGCACGCCAGTGTTATACCCCACGCTGGGCCCATTCCGACGACAACCATGCCTGGGTTGAGGTATGGGTGGACGGGAAATGGCATTTCATCGGGGCATGCGAACCGGAACCCGATCTCGACCTTGCCTGGTTTACGGCCCCTGCAAAAAGGGCCATGCTGGTCAATACCAATGTTTTCGGCGATTATGAAGATCCCGAAGATATTCTTTTGAAGGATTCCCGTTTCACGAAAATCAACATCCTTTCGAACTATACCTCAACGAAAAGGCTCTTTGTAAAAGTGACCGATGAAAAAGAACAACCTGTTGACAGTGCCAGAGTCGGGTTTCTTTTATATAACTATGCTGAGTTTTTTCCATTGCAAAAAACCTTTACCGATAAAGAAGGGATCACCTCTTTTACCACCGGATCGGGGGATCTGATCCTGTGGGCTGCAAAAAACGGACAATTCGGTTACCAAAAAATTTCGGTAAATACTTGTGATACCGCTTATTTAATAATAAATAAGAAATCGGGAGAGTTGTTTACCGGGTCATTCGACCTTACCCCTCCCCCGGCAACCGATGAAGTTTCCCCTATCAGCGATTCTTTAAAGAAATTAAATTCAAAACGCGTCGAATTTGAGAACACGCTGAGGACCAGCTATGAATCTACCTTTATCGATTCGTCCAAGTCAACCCGGCTTGCCCAACCGCTGAATTTGAATGCCGATACCCTCTGGTATTTTTTAAAACGCTCCCGGGGGAATTGGCGCGAGATCATCGATTTTATTTCATCGGCGCCCAAAGAGATGAAACCACTTGTTTTCGCACTGCTTCGCAACATCTCCGAAAAGGACCTGCACGATGCAACTTCTGAGGTATTGCTGGATAACATCCTGCACAGCCGGAAATTTACCCCTCTGACCGCCGATCATAAAATATTTGAAGAATATATCCTTTCGCCCCGGATTGATATAGAATGGCTGAAACCGTATAAAGCTTATTTTCAGGAAAAAACAGAACCGGGAATGGTTGAAAAATTCAGAAACGATCCACAACAGCTTGTTTTATGGTTAAAGGAGCGGATGACGATTGACCAGATGGGCAATTATTCCCGGGCGCCCCTCACGCCTATTGGTAGTTATGAATTACAGGTTACCGACCTTCCATCGTTGGGGATACTCTTCGTTGCGATGTGCCGCAGTTTTGGGATCCCGGCACGCCTTGAACCGGGGACGCGTATTCCTCAATACCTGATGAACAATGGCTGGAGAGATGTTTATTTTGAAAAACCACCCGAAATTTCCAATCAACGGGGTTCCCTTGTTCTGGTGACCGATCAGGAGAACGGCCGCAATCCTGAGTATTATATCCACTACACCGTTGAGAAATTTTCTGAAGGTTTTTTCCAGCCCCTCGACTATGAATCCGACCCACAGGTAAAAAATTTTCCATTCACGCTACAGGTTGCCCCTGGTTATTATCTCCTGGTTACAGGCAACCGCATGCAGGATGGAACAGTGATGGCATTGATGCAATCGTTTAATGTGGAAGAGAATAAGGAGAGGGAAATGAAGGTCACCTTAAGGAAGGATCCGGCCCCCCAAACTGTAATTGCAAAACTGGATATAAAAACCCTGCTTGCCGGAATTTCCACAGGAACGAAACCCATTATTCATCCTGGAAAGGGGACTGTTATCGCATTTCTGGAGCCGGATAATGAACCATCCCAGCATTTTATCGCCGACCTGAAGTTAAAGAAAAAAGCATTTTCGGAATGGAATGGGAACATCCTTCTGTATTTCAGGAATGAAAAGGAGAAATCAGATTTCCGCAATAAAAACAAAACAGAACTGCCGGCCGGAATTCAATATGCAGTAAATGCGCCAGATGCATTCACCAGGTTATCCGGGGCCATCCATCGGGAAACAGGACAACGGTTCCCCCTGATCCTTTTCATGAATCAGAAAGGGGAGGTTAATTACCTGTCGGAAGGTTATCGTATTGGTATCGGCGATGCATTGAAAAGGATGGTCGGGAAATAGATCGGGGTCAGAAGTGTAGTTACTAAAGGGGCCGGGGGATATGTGAGGAAGTGCATAATGACTTCACTTACTTCAAGGTCATCAACCGGGGTTGGTATTACCTGTCAATGGTACTTGATGATTACTCGCGGTTTATTATACACTGGGGCCTTTGCCCGACCATGACAACGGAAGAACCTGTTTCAATGAAAAGTATCTGAGAAAAGTATTTCGGAAAAAATTGTCGTCTATTTGATAAATGCTGTAAGTATACAGAAATTCAATACAAAAACCGGACAAAGGGAATTTTCCAGTACGGTTGTCCGCT
>DYSO01000057.1 GCA_020718225.1 Draconibacterium orientale
CACGGTAACGCGGGCCGGCTGGCTGCGGTGGGGGGCCCTGAAATCGCCATGTTTGGTTAACCGGGGGGAGGTTATTCTGAGATCCGGCCCCTCGTTGAATAAAGCGAGGGAGCCAGCCAATGCCGTTTCCGGTATTTTTGACTTTAAAAGAGAACGGATCAACCCCAAATCGGTTGTCGGGACAACTTTTGTGGTATGGGATTTTGACCGAAAGAGGGACAATTGCATTTTTTTGGACGTGATTTATGGTGTGTCGGATAACGGCCAGAACTGCAAGCCCCTCCTCCAAAAAACAAGATGGATACAACGATCAACAAAAATAAGCGTAAACGTGAAACCCTGAACATTTTCTATAATAAATTTTCTCAACCTCTCAAACGCATATTGACGAAAATTGGTATTTTAGCAAAAACATTTTATGCTAAAAGTATTCACATCCATTGGTAATTATGTGATGCTCATGAGGCGGGTTTTCACCCATCCTCAGAAGCGAGGGATTTTCTGGGACCAGATGCTTACTGAAGTTAATAACCTTGGATTGGAGTCGCTGGGCATTGTGGCATTTATATCGATGTTCATGGGGGCAGTTGTCGCTATTCAAACCGCATATAACATTGACAGCCCGCTCATTCCGATGTCGATGGTTGGATTTACGGTCCGTCAGAGTGTCATTCTGGAGTTCTCCCCCACGGTAATAAGCCTGATCCTGGCTGGCAAGGTAGGTTCACGGATTGCTTCTGAAATAGGGACCATGCGGGTGACCGAGCAAATTGATGCACTTGAGATCATGGGTGTAAATTCTGCCAATTATCTGATTTTTCCAAAAATTATCGCTTCAATGCTGATCAACCCGGTTTTAATTGTTTTCAGCATGTGGTTGGGAATTCTCGGAGGCTGGGGGGCTATGACAGCTACGGGATTGGTGTCAACAAACGACTATGTTCAGGGCCTCCGGATTGATTTTGAAGGATACACTATTTTTTATGCCTTGACAAAGACGGTTTTTTTCGCTTTTATCATTGCTTCCGTTTCGGGTTTTTACGGTTACATTACCCGGGGTGGGGCGCTGGAAGTTGGTCAGGCCAGTACCAAAGCCGTTGTTTTCAGCAGCGTGATCATCATCCTTTTTAATCTTGTATTAACGCAACTTTTACTTACATGATCGAAGCCAGGAACATAGATAAAACCTTTGGGGAACATCATGTATTAAAAAATGTCTCCTGCAACTTTGATAAAGGGAAGACCAACCTGATCATCGGACAAAGTGGTTCAGGAAAAACGGTACTGATGAAATGTCTGGTCGGTTTATTTGAAGTGGATCAGGGAACGGTGATGTACAACAACCGGAATTTTACACGGATGAATTTTGAACAACGTAAGACTCTGCGCCGGGAAATCGGGATGCTTTTTCAGGGCGGGGCCCTTTTCGATTCCATGAACGTTGAACAAAATGTGATGTTTCCCCTGAATATGTTTACCAATCAGTTGTTGGAAGAAAAACGGGAACGGGTAAATTTTGTCCTGAACCGGGTGAACCTTGAAAATGTAAACAGGCTCATGCCTTCTGAATTGAGCGGTGGCATGCGAAAACGGGTGGCCATTGCCCGCGCCATTGCCATGAACCCTCAGTACCTTTTTTGCGACGAGCCCAATTCCGGTCTCGACCCACAGACTTCGGGCGTCATCGATCATCTGATCCAGGAGATTACACTGGAGTACAACATAACGACAATTGTCAACACCCACGATATGAATTCGGTACTCAGTATTGGCGACAGCGTTGCCTTTATTTACAAAGGGGAACTTTGGTGGCAGGGCGATAAAGAGACCATTTTAGATACCGAAAACCCGGAGCTGAATGAATTTGTGTTTGGGACTGAGTTGACCTCAAGGTTAAAAAAATAGAGTATGCCCTCTGTGAATTTTCTTGACTTTATCCTGCTGGTATTTGTTGCACTTTTTATCGTTAGCGGGTACCGGAAGGGGATTATCATCGGCCTGGCAACCATAGCGGCTTTAATCCTGGGAATATATGCCGCTGTCCATTTTTCAATTTTTCTCAACGACATTCTTGCTGAACGGTTTGATCCATCGCCAAACACCCTGCCAATTCTCTCTTTTATCGTTACATTTTTTCTTGTCGTGATCGGGGTTATCCTTGTGGCCAGGCTTACCGAGAAATTTGCCGACGTCATCGGGCTTGGATTTCTGAACCGGCTCGGCGGCGCCATTCTGGGATTGATCAAAGGGGTTATATTAGCCAGCATTGTCATATTCCTGCTGACATTTTTAGATCCGAAAAGTGGATTTATTAAAGCCAAAGACAAGCATGAATCCTATCTTTATTCGAAAATTTCTGGGGTATTTCCAAAAATGATGAAAATGTTCGGCGTGGAGATTAAATTTCCCAAGTGGTAAGTTTTTGAACCACCGATTCCGGGGTAATGCTCCGGATACAATGACAATCTTTTGTTCTCCGACAGTCGCTGCAACCCTTTTCAAGAACCAGATAACCGGCATTTTTCCCAATCGGGGCCCAACGTCGCGGGAAAATAGGCCGCATCGGGGCATAGAGCCCGATAGCACGGATGCCCATGGCTGCTGCAATATGTAACGGCCCGGTACTGGCTGCGACCAGGGCATCAGAGGACCCAATGAGTGAGATAAGTTCCGACAGGTTCAATTTGCCGGTCATATTGATGACGCGGGGGGCATGTTTTTTCAGAAAATCCTCCATCAGGTACCCTTCTGCGGCAGTTCCGGTGATGAAAATTTTGAATTTTTTTTCCGGTAAAAGGCCGATCAGTTTCGAAAAGTTGTTTAATCCCCATTCCCGGGCGCTCCCTTTGGATTTGGGGTGCAGGATGACGGTAAAAATTTTGTTTTCATGATTTTGATCTTTGGGCCCCGGTGTTGTGGTTTTGTGGTTTGGATTCCGGGTTGGAGAGATTCCGTAATACGGTGGTATTTCATCCAGTTGGAATTCGTGTGTAATTCCGAGAGGGCGTAACATTTTCAGGTTTAATTGCGCTTCGTGAAGTTCGGAATTCCGTCGGGGAATGTGCATCAGCCTGTTACAGGTCAGCCAGGTAAAATAGCGCCGGGCTGTTGCAATTCGTAAAGGGATTCCTGCCTGTTTGGCAACTATGCAGATCTCTTTCACAGGAAAAACATGAATGATGGCATCCGCATTCAAACGGGAAAAAACATCCAACCTGGCCCCTTTATCCGGGATTGCGGAAACCTCATCCCAGCTTACAAACCGATCAATAAATTGAGATAATTCAATGACCGGACGGGTATAATCGCGTCCAAGAAAAATTAAGGTAGCATCCGGAAATTTTTTTTTGAGCACACCGGCCATGGGAAGGGTTAAAACAACATCCCCTATGCTGTCGGTCCTGCTCAGGATGATCCTCATCAATCAAGGATTGCCTGGATACCAGGAAGTACTTTGCCTTCGATATATTCAAGCATGGCGCCACCGCCGGTTGAGACATAGCTGACTTGGTCGGCAAGTTTATATTTGTTCACCGCAGCAACCGAATCGCCTCCGCCAACCAGGGTAAAAGCACCGTTTGCAGTAGCCCTGGCCAGCGCCTCTGCAACAAACCGGGTACCTTCTTCAAAATTGTTCATTTCAAATACGCCCATAGGGCCATTCCAAAGAATAGTTCCCGATTGTTCGATGGCGGTTTTAAACTTCTGACAAGCCATCGGGCCGATATCAAGCCCCATCCAGGGCACCTGGATATCGTAAGCGCTGCTGGTCTTTGTATTGGCATCGTTCGAAAAGGTGTCGGCTAAAATGGCATCCGGTGGAAGGTACAGATTAACCCCCATGGCTTTGGCCCCTTCAACAATGTTTTTAGCCAATTCAAGATAATCATCTTCCACCATGGAAGCGCCGGTTTCTCCACCCAGGGCTTTGATAAAGGTAAACATCATCCCGCCACCAATGATCAGATTGTCAACTTTATCCATCAGATGGTTGATGATTTCGATTTTAGTTGAAACTTTAGCGCCCCCTAAAATAGCTGTAAACGGCCGTTTTGCCTCTTTCAGACATTTATCTATATGGATGATTTCATTGGCCATGACATAACCAAACATTTTTTCAACCGGGAAGAACTTTGCGATGATTGCAGTTGAAGCATGGGCCCGGTGCGCGGTACCGAATGCATCATTCACATAAACGTCACCCAGATCGGCCAGTTTCCTGGCAAAATCTTCGTTTCCCTTTTCTTCTTCTTTGTAAAACCTCAGGTTTTCCAACAGTAACACTTCCCCTGGTTTCAGTGATGAGGCCATGTCCCGGGCCGATTGCCCGATACAATCATCAGCAAATTTAACCGGAACCATTAACTTCTGAGTCAGATAGGGGACCAAATGGCGCAGCGAAAATTTATCTTCCGGCCCTCCTTTGGGACGTCCCAGGTGCGACATTAAAATAACGGCACCACCGTCATTAAGGATTTTACGAATGGTTGGGATTGTGGCGTCGATCCGGGAAGTATCGGTTATCTGGCTGGAGCCATCCAGCGGCACATTAAAATCAACCCGAATGAGCGCTTTTTTATCTTTAAAATGATAATTATCAATTGTTCGCATAAAAAAATATGTTTTGGTTTTCAAGGCAAAATTAAAATATTTACCGACCTCAACACATATATTTCTAATTTTACCTTGATTTTTAATCAGTAAACCATGAACGATTTGAGGATTTCGGTTATTCAAACCGATTTGTACTGGGAACAGGCAGATAAAAATCTCTCCCATTTCGACCGGTTGATCGATACCATCCTCCAACCGGTTGATTTGATCGTTCTGCCTGAGATGTTTAACACTGGTTTTTCCATCAACCCCGAACAATGTTCGGAAACCATGGATGGCCGGTCGGTCGCGTTTCTGAAACACAAAGCGGCTCAGACAAAAGCGGTGATCCTGGCAACCATCCTCATCCGTGAAGCGAATCGTTTTTATAACCGCCTCATTGCAATGTATCCAGGCGGACAATGCGAAACATACGATAAGCGTCATTTGTTTCGTTTGAGTGAAGAGTATAAGATTTTTCATGGCGGGGATAAAAAATGTCTGCTTCATATCAACGATTGGAAAGTTTTACCGTTGATTTGTTATGATTTGCGTTTCCCGGTCTGGAGCAAAAACACATGGAAAGATGGCGCGTACGAATATGATCTGCTGTTGTATACTGCCAATTGGCCGGCAAGTCGTGCACCTGTTTGGAAAACCCTGTTGATGGCCAGGGCCATGGAAAATCAGGTCTGTGTTGCCGGGGTCAACCGGATTGGTTATGATGGCCATCAAACTTGGCATTCGGGCGACTCCATGGTTATTGATGGAAAAGGTATGGTTTTATTTGCTGCCGATCCGGGGAGAGAAACTGTGCACACCCAAAAATTATCAGGTTCCGACCTTGAGTTGTTCAGGGATTCATTTACAGTCGGGATGGACTGGGACCTGTTTTCGATCAATCAAAATGGATAATTCATGCCCAGTTTATCGGTTGTCATTATAACACATAACGAAGAGAAGGTCATTCTTCGTTGCCTGAAATCGGCAAAACCGATCGCCGATGAAATTGTTGTTGTCGATTCCGGTTCTACTGACCAAACCGCTGCCTTATGCCGGGAATCGGGTTGCAGGGTGATACCCCGTATGTTCGACGGATATGGAAAGCAAAAACAATTTGCTGTTGATCAGGCAGCCAACGACTGGGTTTTTTCGCTTGATGCCGACGAAGTAGTAACACCGGAACTACAGCAGGAGATCCTGAATATGAAGCTAAATCCGGAAACCGAAATGACGGTTGCAGGGTTCCGGGTGCCGTTTTCATTGTGTTTTATGGGAAAGGTCCTGAACCACAGTGGTGTCGGGAGTGAATACCACCTTCGAATTTTCAACCGCAATCTTGGAAAATTCACCCAGGCCCCGGTTCATGAGGGCATCGAAGTCAATGGCCGGCTGGGCACATTGAAAGGGAAGATCATTCACTATTCTTACCGGGATATTTCTCATCATATTGAAAAGATAAACACCTATACGTCGCGGGCAGCAGAAGGATATATGGTTAAAAAAAGATCATTTTCGAAGCTGTGGGTAGCCATTAAATTCCCAACAAGTTTTATCTCATTCTATTTTATAAAACTTGGTATTCTCGACGGATATCCTGGTTTTATGTGGTCGTTCCTGGCCGCTGTGTATGCATCGCTCAAGATTGCAAAAACCATCGAATTAAAAAACAGAACATGATGTTCCCGGTTATTCTGATTTCAATCTTTGCTTTCATTATTATAGGTTACTTTGTAATTGAATACAGTTTCCTGGTGCCTGTCCGGAAAGGGCTTCCTGTTTTGATGTACCATAAAATTCTTGAACAAGGGCCCGACAGGCTGACCGTAACAACAGCACAATTCGACATGCAATTGATGTACCTGAAAGAAAAAGGGTACCAAACCCTTACTTTCAGGGAGGTAAAAGCATTATTAGCGGAAAAAGCGCCACTGCCCCGGAAATCGATTGTTCTTACCTTCGATGATGCCTATGTGAACTTCAAAAGTCAGGCTTTACCCCTATTGAAGAAATACGGATTTCAGGCTACCCTTTTTATCCCGGTGGCTTTTATCGGAAAGACCAATATCTGGGACCAGGGAAACGACCAGATATTGCCGGCCGGCGATCTGAAGCAGATCTCAAACAATGAACCCGTAGCGTTTGGGATACACTCTTTTCTGCATAAAAATTACCGCGACCTGGCCATTGCCGATATGGAGGAAGATCTGAAGAACTGTCAGGGGACCCTTGAGTTTTACGGGATACCCTATACCCGTGTTTTAGCTTATCCGTATGGTGGTTATCCAAAAGAGGATCCGCAATTAAAGAAATCGATGTTTGATCTTTTTGAACGGTTTGGCCTGGATTTCGCTTTGCGTATCGGCAACCGGATTAATCCATGGCCCATCCGGAACCGATATGAAATGAAACGGATCGATATCCGGGGCACCGATGGTTTCAGGGTGTTCCGGATAAAAGTAAGAAAGGGGCGGGCCAAATTATTTGCCTGATTTTATGATGCATTTGACCTGGAAACAATTCGAGCGTATTTGGTACATTGCTGCCTTGTGCATCATCATTGCATCTCTCCCGTTTTCCAAATATGGTCAGAGTTTTGGCCAGTTTATGATGGCAGGGGGGTGGATCGTGGAACGGTTCAACGTTCATAAATTAAAATTCTTGCTTTCCCGGTTCTCTTTTCCAGCGAAGTTACTGCTCTTGATCCCCTATGCTGTTTATATTGCACTGGAAGGGATTGGCAAGGGATTTTTGCAGTTTTCGAGAAACAGGCCCGCACTTATTTTTAGTTCGATCCTGATGATCCATGTGATCGGACTGATATTTACCACCGATTTCAATTATGCTTTCAAAGATCTCCGTACAAAACTGCCCCTGTTTTTGATCCCTCTGTTTTTATCAACCTCCGAAGCATTTGATAAAAAAGGATTCTATCGCTTCATGATATTATTTATCCTTGCTATTTGGGTCAGGTCGGCCTATAATTTCTGGCTTCTCCAAACGCACCAGTACATCGACATTCGAGATGTTTCGAGGAATATTTCCCATATCATCCTCGGAATTCTTCTGACAATCGGAATTTTCACACTTTTCAGGTTTTCCTTTAAAAAGAAAATCTTTCCGGGTTGGTTACGCATCCTTTTTGTTCTTGTTATTATGTGGTTTGCGGGTTACCTGCTCTTGTCGCAATCATTCACCGGCTTGGCCATAACGGCGCTTACGATGATGGCGTTGATTCCCGTATTTATTTTAAAAACAAAAAAACGGTGGCTGAAAATTGGGCTCCTTGTGTTTATCCTCTTTTTCTCTTCCGGGATTTTTTTCTATTTCAGGTCGATGATCAACGACTTTTATAAGGTCAACCCGGTTGATTTTTCCCGGATGGGGCAATATACCTCCCGGGGCAACCGGTATATTCATAATATTTACTCGCCACAGACAGAAAACGGGAATTATTTATGGATTTATATTCAGTGGGATGAACTCCGCGATTCGTGGAACAAACGCAGCAATATTCTCTTTGACAGTACGGATAAAAAAAAGCAGCCGATTGCTTATACCATCGTTCGTTTTCTCACTTCAAAAGGGTGGCATAAAGATGCGGATGCTGTGGAAAAGCTTACCCCGGCAGAAATAAGCGCGATTGAAAAGGGGGTTGCCAATACCGTTTTTCTGGAAGAATTCACCATCCGTGGAAGGGTATATGAATTTTTACATGGTTTTGAAACTTACAGGGAATCCGGGAACCCTACCGGTTCAACCCTGATGCAACGGCTCGAATTCTGGAAGGCGTCCCTGGGATTAATCCGTGATAACTGGATACTGGGAGTGGGAACCGGGGATATGAATGATGCTTTTCATGAGCAATACCAAAAAATGGGATCAAAATTGGCTCCCGACCAATGGTGGCGTTCGCACAATCAGTTTCTTTCAATTTTTATTGGCTTCGGCATTTTGGGGTTACTCTGGTTTCTTTTTGCAATCATCTATCCTCCGTTGCTCAAGAAACGGCAAAATGACTTCTTTGTATTTACCTTTCTGATTATTGCATTTTTATCAATGATGACTGAAGACACCATTGAATCTCAAACCGGGGTGGTTTTTTTCTCTTTTTTCTATTCATTTTTCCTGTTTGCCCGAAAAGAGACCGATCCGATATAACCCTCATCAGGGGAACCGCAATCCAATTTTAAACCCGGCAAAATGAAGGGGGACTTTATAATTAACCGGTGTTTTTACCTGAATGACCACAGAATCCTTTGTAACATCATTGATCCGGTAATAGGTTGATTCCAGCGCCTGGTATTTATAAAAAACCTCATAGATAAACTGAAGTTTTTTCGAGATTCGCATCTGGTATCCCAATCCGATACTCAGGGCAAAACCGCCTTTGCCCTGTTCATAAAAGGAAGTTGAATACCGTGTGCCAATCCCATAACCCAGGTAAATATTTCCAAACAGTGTATTTCCTTCGGGTTTCATCGCATAGCCAAGATATCCGTATACGGGCCAGAACAATCCGTTTTGCCATTTCTCAACCCCGACACTGACTCCCAAACTCAGCCGGTTCATATATTTAACCCCGTTGATGGTTTGAAAAGTCACTACAATTTCATCGTTTTTTATCCTCTTCTGAATACCATTAACAATATTGGTATTAAAGGATCCAACCCCGAACGAAACGCCACCTTCAGTTTTGTTAAACCAGGTCAGCGATTTATCTGCACCCGGATTTTGTGCTGCCATGAAAGGCGCCCATTGACAGAACAGGGACACGGCAATAATGAAAGCGTACTTTTTCATTTACCGTATAAAGGTATTCATTTTAATGAAAAACTGTTAACTTGCGCACGAAATTTTTCGAAAAACCATTTTTTCATGGCAGAAAATCAATCGATTTCGCCTGCTCAGTGGCTTATTATCGTCAACCCAAATGCAGGGAGTAAAAAAGGGGAAAAAGAGTGGCCAAGGATTCATACCTATCTTCAACAACAAGGCTTTGATTTCCATAGTGTATTTACTGCACACCGGGATCATGCCATGCATTTGACCATCGAAAATATTGAAGCCGGATACAGGAACATTGTTGTCGTGGGTGGGGATGGAACGATGAACGAAGTCCTGAATGGAATCTTTCTGCAGCAAAAAGTTGTGCCGGTTGAAATTTCACTGGGGATCATCCCTGTTGGCACAGGCAACGACTGGTGCCGGATGTTCAATATTCCGTTTGATTACAAAAAGGCGGTGGATATCCTGAAAAAAAAACAACCATTTATCCAGGATGTGGGGAAGATCAGTTATTTTAAAAAGGAGACGCCCCATATCCGGTACTTCATGAATGTGGCTGGAATGGGTTACGATGCCCTGGTGGCAAAGAAAACCAACCTGCTGAAAGAAAAAGGGAAGGGGACCCCCCTGGCCTATTTATATTATGTATTTGCGAGCCTATTTCAGTATAAGTTCATCGAAGGTATCATTGAAATCGATGATAAAAAAGTGTTTAAGGGAGAAATTTTCTCCATGAATATCGGCATTTGCAAGTTTAATGGCGGAGGGATGAAGCAAGTCCCAAATGCCATTCCCGACGATGGTTTTATGGATGTAACCCTGATCAAAAAAACATCGAAATTCAAAGTTTTCAGGTATGCCGGAAAACTTTTTGACGGAACCCTGGTAAATCTTCCGATCGTCAATACATATCAGGGAAAAACCATCCGTATCCGGTCGACCGGTAAAATTTATCTGGAGGCCGATGGTGAATCCCTGGGCCATACCCCTTTTGTTTATGAAATTATCCCACGGAGTTTGAAAGTAATCATCGGCCCGTAAGGAAGTCCGTAGTTGTTATTCTGGATCTATCCAATCGCCTTGATCCCTGATCAGGTTGATCAGTTCTTCAACTGCGGCAGATTCATCGATTTGCTTTTTCATTACCTGCTGCCCTTTGTATAACATCACTTTCCCGTTACCCGCTCCAACGTATCCGTAATGGGCATCGGCCATTTCGCCCGGGCCATTGACCACACAACCCATGATTGCAATTTTCAAACCTTTCAAATGGCCGGTCCGCGCTTTGACTTGTTCGACGGCTTCCTGAATATTGAACAATGTCCTTGAACAGGATGGACAGGAGATAAATTCTGTACGGGTAATGCGTGCGCCGGAAGCTTGCAGGATGCCATAAGCGACCGGGATTTCAAATTCCGGCTCTTCTGTCAGGGAAACCCGGATGGTATCCCCGATGCCGTCGGTAAGCAGGCTGCCTATGCCAACGGCTGATTTTAAACGGCCATCTTCCCCTGATCCTGCTTCGGTAACACCCAGGTGAATCGGATAGTGCATGCCGTTGATTTTCATTTTTTCTACCAAAAGTCGGTTTGCCCGGATCATCACTTTGGGATTGCTTGCTTTTAAAGCAAGAACCAGGTCAAAAAAACCGGCATCTTCAAAAATCCTTACAAATTCCAGGGCCGATTCGACCATTCCTTCCGGGGTATCGCCAAAACGGTCCAGAATTCTTTGGGAAAGCGATCCGTGATTGCTGCCAACCCGTATTGCAGTGCCATGTTCCCTGCATATATTCACCAACGGCCTGAGTCGTATTGCTATTTGCTCCAGCTCCTCCTGATAATGGTTTCCCTGCATCCAGTAGGCTATGTCCGGCTTCTGCTTTTTATCGATATAATTCCCCGGGTTTATTCTTACTTTTTCGACAATGGAAGCGGCCAGCTCCGCTACCTTAGGTTGATAGTGAACATCGGCTATCAACGGGATCTGATACCCTTTTTTGAAAAGTTGCTTTTTTATTGCTTTGAGGTTTTCAGCTTCCTTTAATCCCGGAGTAGCAATTCGTGCATATTCGCAACCTGCTTCGGCCATCCGGATGATCTGTTGAACAGTGCCTTCCGTATCAAGCGTGTTGGTATTGGTCATGGATTGTACCCTGACCGGATAATTTCCGCCCAGGGGAAGATTGCCGATATTGACAACCCTGGATTGAACTCTTGAATATGAATCCGGGCAGATCATAGGCAATTTGTTTTATTCCGATGTGAAAATTTTCTTTTCATATTCCGGTCATCATTATTTATTGTTTTTGAATACCCTCCCTGTCAAACCAGGTTAAACAAGTTAAACAAGTTTACCAGGTTTACCAGGTTTTAACAGGTTTACCAGGTTTTACCAGGTTTACCAGGTTAACCTGGCCAACCTGTCAAACCTGTTTTAACCTGTTCCAACCTGTCCCCTAAACCAATCCCTTAACCCTGGGTTTTCCTGCAATAAAATCTTTCAGGTAAAAGGGTTCAAAATAGGCGATATCTTCGAATTGGACCCGGGTCCATTTGTCCTCTGCCAGCGCAGCCATAAACTGTGCAGAAGCAGTAAAGTTATCGATAAAAAAAGCATTTTTGTGATGTTCCAGCAACGGTTTGCATTTTTCCGCGCCGCTACCGGCAAAAACCATTCTTCCGTGGGTCAAAAAATTGTCAAAGGATTTATCATGGATGATTTCTGCGGAAACTTCTTTCACGGGATTCATTTCTGTATCATAAACGGCCGTGTAGACTTCCATCCGGCGGGCATCGATGAGGGGACAAAATAAACCAATGGGTGGGGGTTCTGGCAGGCCGGTTTGGGTTTCCCGACCGGCAGAAGCATGCTTTTTCATTCCCATGGCCATAGATTGCAGGGTAGAAATTGCGATCAGGGGTTTTTCGAGCGAATAACAAAGCCCTTTGGCCGTAGCAACACCGATACGGATACCGGTATAGGACCCCGGGCCCATGCTGACGGCAACCGCATCCAGGTTTGACAGGGCATAGCCGCCGGAAGCAATGATTTCTTCAATAAAAACAGTTAGCAGGGAAGAATGTTCGTTGGGCGAGGATGATTCTTTGATTTTGACTATATTCCCATTTAGAGCCAGGGCAACGGAACAAACCTCTGTTGCAGTTTCCAGGCACAGGATTAATCCCATCTGTTATTTTTCTTTGCTGAACAAATCTTTCTTATCCACTTTTTTGACCTTATCGCCATCCTTCAATGTTTTAGAAACAACGGTATACGGTGCGGTAATGATTTCGGCGCCATCTTTTAATCCGGACAGGATTTCAATATAGGTATTATCCTGGATCCCGGTTTTTACATCGGCTTTTTTGGCAGTTCCATCGCTGAGTAAAAAGACACATTCCTGGATTTTTTCATTTTTTTTCTGGGTTGTAACGGTTTCCACATGGTCATCTTCGTCCGTTTTTTTCGATTTGGTCTGTTCCTTGATTTTGTCGAGGGTATCCTTTGCGATCCGGGTTGTTACTGCCTGGATGGGTACGGTAAGTACGTTTTCGGCTGTTTCGGTCTGGATTTCAACCGTACAGGACATACCTGGGCGGAAGGGGGAGAAATCGGGGTTTTTACCTTCCATAAGGTCGTGATATGATTCTTTCAGAATGTGGATTTTAACGTTAAAATTGGTGACCTGATCAACGCTTACCCCGGTAGTATTGGCAGAGGTAGCGATTTCGGTAACAACCCCTTTAAATTTACGGTTCAGGTAGGCATCTACTTCGATGAGCGCCGTATCGCCCATCGATACCCGTACAATATCATTTTCGTTGACCAGTACCTGGGCTTCCATTTCATTGAGGTTGGCAATGCGCATGATCTCGGTTCCGCTGGAAAACTGAGACGCTCCTGTAACCCGTTCCCCTTTTAGAACGCCAAGTTTGGAAACAGTGCCATCGTTGGGTGCAAAAATTGCCGTCCGGGTAAGGTCTTCCTTTGATCGTTTCAGGCCTGCTTCAGAGCTTTTCACCATAAATTCGGAAGCATTGATATCTTCTTCGGCAGCAGTGACCTGTGCCTGGGCAACCTGAAATGACGATTTTGCCTGGTCGAAGTCGGCCTTGGAGATAACATTTTGTTTGAACAATTTATCCTGACGGTCGAAGGAAAGTTTCGCATTTTCGAACTGGGCTTTCATTTGGGCAAGCCGTGCTTTTGAATTGGCCAGGTTGGCTTTCTGGGTATTCAGTGCTGCTTCGCTCTGATCAAATTGTGAAATATAAATTTCAGGGTCGATTTTTGCAAGTAAATCCCCTTTTTTTACCTGTTCCCCTTCTTTCACATAGAGTTCAACTACCTCGCCGGAGATATAGGGGCTGATTTTAATATCTTTTTCCGGCTGAATTTTACCATTTGAAGAGACGGTCTGAATAATGGTCCGTTTCACTACTTTTTCGGTTGCGATTTTTATGCCTTCATCACGTTTCCCTTTAACAACGGCAACAATGACGATTATGGCCACCACCGCCACTGCGGCAATGATGATCCACATTTTTTTTCTGGATTTTTTTAGGGTCATGGATATACGGTTTTAATGCCATTATTCGCGAACGATCCGGATGGGGTTACCCATATAGAAATCGAGAATGGTTGTTTTAAAAATAAAATCATATTTGGCCTGGAGCAGATCCGATTCGGCCTTGGTCAGATCTTTTTTGCTGTTATTATAATCAAAGGAGGTCATCATGCCCACATCAAATTTTTGTTGGGTATATTTAAAAGATTCCTGTTGGGCATTGACTTTTTCTTCGGAAGAATTGAATTTTTTAAGTGAGGAAATGGCATCGGCATAAGCTTGTTCAATAAGTTTACGCAAATCTCTTTTTTCAATATCCAGGTCAAGTTCCGATTGTGCATGATAGATTTTAGCCTGACTGATGGAATTGCGGCTTGCCCATCCGTTAAAAATCGGAACCCTCAGATAAAAACCAAGGGATTGATTTTCATTTTGATGCAGTTGGTCGTTAAAGGAGATGACGCGGGTTGAATAATCCATACTATAGGAAAACACGGTATCGCGTGACATTTGTGTGATTCCTGTTTTTTGAAGGGTAACAACCGGGTCTACATTGGGATCAAGTTCTTTGGCAACCCCCGAATAGCCGGTTCCCCACGAACCGGCAAAGGTCAGGCTGGGATATAAGGTTCCCCGTGCGATTGCCAGCGATTTCCGGGCAGCCTGAACGCGCAGGTCGGCTGCCTGAATTTCGGGGCGCACTTTCAGTGCGTGTTCATAAATAATTTCAGGTGTAATCAGCTCTTTGGGGGCCTGTACCAGTTTTAAGGCTGGTTTCTCAATCTGAAAATCATGTGACACAGGGGTGTCGATTAGCTGCTGCAGAGAGAGGATTGATATACCAAGGCGGTTTTCAGCTTCCACCAGTGCGAGTTCCTCCGAAGCTTTCTGTGCCTGGATATTAAGCAAATCGCCCTTGGCCGAAGAACCGGCATCAACCATCTTACCAATCCGGTCAACCTGTGTTGTGGTGATGGCGAGTTGTTCTTTGGCAATATCCTGTAACTCTCCATTGAACAGAATATCCAGGTAATACCCTGCAACCATTAATGAGATGTCGTTTTTCAATACGTCGAGGTCATATTTACTGGCCAGGACGTTGATCTGCCCCTGCTTAACCGTATTGAATTTCTGAAGGCCGTTAAAAATGGTCAACCCGCTTTGAAGATAGAAATTGTTTGACCGAACGGTGCTGGTGGCAAAGGTATTGGTATATTGGTCGATGGTTTGTCCAAAATTCCAGACATTGGAACCATTGGCATTCAGGTCGGGGAGCATGCTGAGGGCGCTTTGAAGTAGATTTTTTTTGTTTGATTCCACCATCAGTATCTGTTTCTGAATATCAAGGTTGTTTTCCAAAGCATAGTTGATACAATCTTCCAGTGTCCAGATTTTCTGCGCCCGGAGTGTGTTTCCAACAAAAAGGAGCGATAAAAGAACGAAGGTCAGCGACCCGGAAAAAAAACGATGCAATAACATGGTTTGGGGTTTTTTCAATGGTTTATCTATTCACATAACCGGTTTCAAAAGTAATGATTTAAACCTTTTACAGAGCATTAAGACGAACAAAAAGTTGTTTGGTTACAAACATAAAAAGCATATATTTGCGATATTGAACCCCTAAACCGATTTGAAATGAAAACAAAACTCACTTTTCTTACCGCGGCGCTGATGATCGCCGGATTTTTCTTTTTTTCCTCCTGCAATTCCCCAGAACCAACGTTCGGTACACTGACCATAACAGTGTATAACCCCGCCTCAGGAATGCTGATCCCCGGCGAGCAGGTATATCTTGCATCCAGTCTTAACAACCTCAAACAGGGAATTTATTTGAGAACTGCCTGGACCGATAACCTCGGGCTTGTCTATTTTGGCGAACTTCCCCCGGGATTTTATTATTATGACACGGAACATTGGGAAGATTATGGGGCTACCATGGTCTATGCCGGATGGGATTTTTATGTTCATTTATATGTAAATACCCCTGTAGCAGGTAAAAAGTAACCTTTTATCATCTCATAATTTATTTATATTTTCGCATTCCATTCCTGTCCATTATTTAGATCAATGATACCGGAGAAATCTTTTTTTATGTTCATTCAGAACACCTTTGTTTTATTGATTTTCCTTGTTTTTTTTACAAACCCCGTCAATGGCGGGTTGCCGGGTCTTGCCTCAACCCCTCATACACCCGACACCTTGGCCGGTTCATCGGTTAAGGAGGAAGGTGCCGGTAAATTCGATGCCGGAGAGATGATAATGGAACATGTAGTGGATAATCATGAATGGCACATCGCCGAAATTGGAAACCTGCACCTGACGATCCCCCTGCCTGTAATTCTGTTTTACGAAGGGAAGTTCTATTGCTTTTCTTCCGGCAGGTTTCACAATGAAACCAATACTTACAACGGGTTCAAATTAGAAAATGAAGGTCCCCATAAAGGAAAGGTCATCTATGTGGGCGACAACAACCAGAACCATACCGGAAAACCTGTTTACGATTTTTCGATAACCAAAACAGTATTCGCTATCTGGATCAGCGTATTCCTGCTGATCCTCATTTTTGTACCGGTCGCGAACGCTTATAAACGCAATAAAGGGAAAGCCCCGAAAGGCTTACAATCGTTGGTTGAACCACTGATTGTTTTTATCCGTGACGACATTGCAAGAAGTTCCATTGGAGAAAAACATCATGAGAAATTTTTACCCTATCTCCTGACTATTTTCTTTTTTATCTTTTTCAACAACCTTCTTGGTATTATCCCATTTTTCCCGGGAGGGGCCAATGTTACGGGAAACATAGCGGTGACCATGGTAATGGCTGTTTTTACCTTTGTCCTTACCACCATAAACGGAAATAAACACTACTGGGTCGATATCATTAATACCCCAGGGGTTCCATGGTGGCTGAAAATTCCGGTTCCCCTGATGCCGGTTGTTGAGATTATCGGAATTATTACCAAGCCCTTTGTGTTGATGATCCGGCTCTTTGCCAATATCACGGCAGGCCATATCATTGTCCTCGGATTTATCAGTCTGATCTTTATCTTTGGCGCCATCAGCGCTGCTTTGGGATTAGGAGTCTCGGTGGTTTCAGTGGCATTCATGCTATTTATGAACCTCCTGGAACTGCTGGTGGCATTCATCCAGGCCTATGTGTTTACCCTGTTGTCGGCCCTCTATTTTGGATTGGCGCTGATAGAACCGGAACACCATTAAATAAATATTAATTATAAACCTTAATACCCTTGATTATGACATTATTAGCTATTTTATTGCAACTGGCCGGCGATTTCGCCGCCATTGCAAAAATGGGAGCCGGATTGGGCGCAGGCATTGCTGTAATTGGCGCCGGTATCGGTATTGGAAATATCGGCAAAAGTGCATTGGAATCCATTGCCCGGCAGCCTGAAGCCATTGGCGATATCCGTTCAAACATGATTATTGCCGCAGCGCTGGTTGAAGGGGTCGCTTTTTTTGCCATTGTTGTGTGTTTGCTGATCCTTTTTATTTAACGACAGCAGTTCCTGCACGGATAAACGGTTGGTTTATCCGTGCAGGGTTTCGATGTTAAGGAAATTCATTTAAACCAACGCATATGGAATTAATCACACCGGGACTGGGATTGATCTTCTGGATGACCCTTGCTTTTTTACTTCTGGTTTTTATCCTCGGTAAATTTGCCTGGAAACCCATTCTAAGATCGCTGAAAGAACGGGAAACCTCCATTCATGAAGCGCTCAATGCGGCCAACCAGGCCCGCGAA
>DYSO01000216.1 GCA_020718225.1 Draconibacterium orientale
GAAATTAGGGCTTTCCATGCAAGGGTATAATACGTAATTCTCGTCCAGGTTAGAGTTTAATGATTTTATTCACAAATGGGCTTCGTGCCGAAAATACGATGCAGATGGGTTCTGCATCCATTGGGCCAAACCAGACCTTCTCCATCCAGGTTGACATCAGCAACAGCGATGCATTTGTGGCATTTCAATTCGACTTGCAAATCCCAGGAGGGTTCACCTATGTGACCGGATCGGCAGCGCTCGATCCTGCCCGTTCGAACGGACATATTTTACAGGCAAGCATCATCCCGGGCAACCTGCTGCGGGTACTTGGATTTTCATTCAATAACACCCCTTTTAACGGCTCATCCGGATCTGTTGTTTCTTTCGAACTTTCTTCGGGGACAGTACCAGGCGCTTATCCTTTAACTTTAACAGACCCCGTCATAGGAAATGCCAATTCAGTAAATATCCTGACGGGTTCAACCAATGGAACAGCTACCGTTTTGGCGCCGGACATCAACATTACAACCACCCTGATCGATTTTATCCGCACGCCATTGGGGGCAACCACCGACATGGTTTTAACAATTTTTAATACCGGGAACCAACCATTAAACGTGACAGATATTTCATTTACCTCATCCTTTTTTTCAGTCGTTGGCTCCTCTGTTTTTTCAATTCCGGTCGGAGAGGGCCACGACCTTATCATCCATTTTACCTCGGTGGTTAAAGGGATTTATGATAAAAAAATAATCATCTCATCCAATGACCCCGATGAGGGGACGCAGCAGGTCAACCTGCATGCAAGGGCATATGCCGTTAACGAATTGCATACAGGGAATATGTTTGCTTATTCCGGTCATCAGGGAACCCTGACCTTTTCGATCAACAACATGGAACCCTTTACCGGGTTTCAATTTGACCTTATCCTGCCTTCTCCCGCAACCTATGTGACCAACTCCGCATCCCTCACCAATCGCAAGACCGACCATATGGTTTCAGCCAATACGATATCGGAGAATCTACTGCGTGTTGTGGCCTATTCGCCAACCGGCCAGGTCTTCACCGGGACAGATGGGGATGTTCTCAGCCTGGCCTTCGATGTTGTCGGAATAGGCGGTTATTATGAGCTGAACCTTCAGGATGTCATTATTGGCGATACGTTGGCACAAAATGCATTGTCGGATGCCTACAATGGCGCCTTAACCATTGCCGCCCCTGATATATACAGCAATACCCGGGTCGATTTCGGCAATGTATCGATTCTTGAAACCGGCCATCAATCCCTGCGTATCTTTAATTACGGAACGGATACGCTGAAGGTTGACCAGATAACCTTTACAAATCCATCCTATATCCTGGAAACCGTGTTGCCGTTTCATGTTCTGATGAATGAATATAAAGACATCACCATCAGCTTTCATCAAACCACCAAAGGTCAATCCAACAGCATCATGAAGATCTTTTCGAATGATCCCGATGAATATCCTTACAATGTCAATCTCATTGCATATGCTTTTTTTCCCAATTATATCATTATCCCCGATCTCTCTGCAAATTACATAGAAACGATTACTGTACCTGTGAAGATCAACAATATGGAAGATGTTGTCGGATTTCAGTTTGATATTGATTTCCCCGGTTTCATCAGCTATATTCAGAACTCGGAAGCCCTGACAGCCAGGGCCCAGGGATACATTTTACAAGCCGAAAACATAACCGGAACTAAAATCCGGGTGATCGCTTTCTCACTTTCCCAGACGCCACTCTCCGGAGATACAGGAGCGGTGGTTAATCTGAAGCTCAACATTCATGCAGTAAACAATCAAGCATCAGCAGTTCTTGAACTTTCCAATGGGGTGTTGGGGAATGCGTTATCACAAAATGTTCTTTGGGGAATGGTAAACGGGGTGGTTGCTATTAATCTGGTGCCAACCAATGTAAATGTCACTGGGACTGTTATACCTGGTCAGGCTGAATGTCACAATGCCACCCAAACAATTACCGTAGCAGGCATTGGTTCTGCTTTTATCGTTCCAAACGGAGGCAGCGCCACGATGATTGCCGGGCATAAAATCCTCTACCTGCCCGGAACTATTGTCCAATCAGGTGGTATATGTACGGGACCATCACCACCAGCGGTCAGTTTTGTGGTATGAAAGCCCCTGTATTTGACTCTGTCCGATCGGATGGAGATAAAAAAACGACAAATGAAGAACAATCCTTTTTCAAAATATATCCGAATCCAACCACGGGCAATTTTATCCTTGAATTAAAAGGGGATACTTTACTTGATATGATTATAGTCGAGGTTTACGGAATCCAGGGGAAAAAGGTATTGACCGAGGTTCTATACGGAGAACGGAAGCATGCGTTCACCTTATCCAACGTACCAACCGGGGTTTATTTTATCAGGGTAATCTCAGGAGATAAGGCTGAAACTGTTAAGATTATTAAACAGTAAACGGATTGCAGGTTCAGAATCGTAAATCCAGAGTCAGTGTAAAACGATTAGCGGGATCCCTCCTTCAGAAAGTTGATTATTAAGGACGGCGCTGCCTGGCTTTGGCATTAATTATTTTTTTCAGGTAAACCTTTCCGGCCACCGGTCGGCGGACTTGCATTGACTCCTCCTTGCGGGATGTGTTCCAGCCATGCATAGCCGTTGGTCAGGTTTTGTCCGTTGAAAGTGCCTTCGCAGGTAGCCCAATGTTCATATAAGGGAGGATCCCATCCCCAGCAGGTGATGATCAGGTTCAGCTCCCCTTCCGAAGTCTTCAGGTTCAGTTTGAAGGATTTGTTTGCCTCGATCGGTACCACCTCCACCGAAGATGGAACCACATATTTCCCATTGAGGAAAAGTCCTGCATCCTTGTATTTCCCGGTCATACAGATGAGCCCCTGGGCCTGATCGCTGTGAAAGGGCACCCACCATTCGTTGCCATATTTGATCAGCGCGCTGCGGTAGTCAACCCCCTTGCCACCGCAAAAAAGGTTTTCGGATTCTCCAAACCCCTTCACCGCGATCTTCTCTCCATTGATAAGGAAGTAACCATCAGCGGCTCCGGTTTCTTCAAATCCCGCCATAGGAGCTCCCGGCATCATCTCTGCGAAATTTACGTTCTTATTGTACCAGAAGGAATATTGCATGACCGAAGCCACCTCCACGGTAAGCTCCTTTGATTCGAATTTAATCCCCACTTTGCCATCTGTCAGTGTGTAGGTTAAGGTTTTATCACCATCCTTTACAATCCAGATACGCGCATTTTTGGTGTCTTTCAGCGTGGGGTTTTCGGTGAATTTCACCTTCAGGATGTTCGAAGGATCTTTGCTTGTGCTCATGGCAAACACGATGGGCGGCGTTATTTTTCCCGTACCATGATGGTTGATGTAGGCATAAGCCATGTAAAGGGTTCCGTCATCGGCCTTGCCAACAAAGTTGTACCAGTAATTCCATCTTGGAACCCCGTAAAACTCCATGGCCCTGAGATCCTGAAGGGTTGCCTTGTGTACCTTGCCATGATCGGCAGGATCGGCCAACGGCGTGGGAGGACTGTAATCGGGCAGATTGGCCATGGTGTATGTTTTCAGCAGTGTATCGGCCTGAACGATCAACGCTTC
>DYSO01000058.1 GCA_020718225.1 Draconibacterium orientale
GATTTACGATATACGATATACGATTTACGATATACGATTTACGATTTACGATTTATGATTTACGATTTACGATTTATGATTTATGATTTATGATTTACAGATAGGCTTTGATCTCTATTGGGATTTCAGTTCTTCCTTGATAAGTCTTGTTATCAGTTCTGTTAAATTCCAACCATGGGCCCGGGCCATTTTGGGAATAATACTGGCTGCGGTCATTCCCGGCACTGTATTGACTTCGAGGAAATAGAATTCGTTCCCGTTAAAAATATAATCGAAGCGAACGACCCCTTTACAGCCTAATTTTTCATATAGAAACCTCGAAATCTCCTGACATTGCTTCGATACGGATTCAGGGACAACGGCCGGTACCACTTCATCCGACATTCCCTTCCGGTACTTGGCTTCATAGTCGAAATATTCCTTTTTGGAAATGATCTCTGTGACCGGAAAAGCAATGATACTCCCTTCCGACTTCATAACCCCGCAGGTAAGCTCCCGGCCCTGGATGAATTCTTCAACTAAAATCCCGTCATCTTCCTGGAAGGCCAGTTCCAGCGCCGGATTTAAACCCTCTTTGTGGTTGACTTTCGACATTCCCACACTCGATCCACCGCAATTGGGCTTCACAAATACCGGCAATACAAGTTCATTACCAATCAACGTCACAGGATCGGCAGTCGTTTTTACTACGTGCACTGACCGTGCCGTTTTAACCCCATGGGAAGCGACAACCTGTTTGCATAAATTTTTATTCATGGTCAACGATGATGTCGTTACATCACTGGAGGTATAAGGGATCCCAATCATGTCGAGGTACCCCTGTAACCTGCCATCCTCGCCGGGTGTGCCATGAATTGCATTAAAGACAATATCAAAACGGACCTTTCTGTGCCCGAAGGTTAAACTAAAATCATTTTTATCAACCGGGAAACCCTTTTGCCCGATACGATAACTCCATTTTGCCCCCTTGAAAACAATCAGATAAGGAGAAAACAGATCTCGGTCCATATATAATTCCACCTGTTTTCCGCTCTTTATTGAGATCGGAAATTCACCGGAATCGCCTCCGGCAACCACTGCCACATTCACCATAACCGCTGTTTTATTGAAGGCAAAATTAATTTTTTTTCCGTATGTTTGTCTGCTCGTTAAGAAAGTACAATAAAACTGCCATTTTCAGGTTAATAACTAAAACGAAAAATGGATTTTTTGCAATTCCTGTTTTCGAAAAAATTTTTTAAACATCTGCTGATTGCCACAGGAATCACAGTTGTATTGGTACTGCTCACCCTGAAATCGCTTTCCTGGTACACCAAACACGAGGAATACATTATTGTCCCCGATTTCCGGGGGATTTATTTACAGGAAGTTGTAGGAAATCCCGATAACCGGGATTATCAGTTTTCGGTGGTTGATTCAATCTTTGATCCCAATACTCCGTTAGGGACGGTTCTGACACAGGACCCTTTTCCGGGATCAAAAGTTAAAAGAAACCGGAATGTATACCTTACCACCACCTCCTTTGTACCCGAAAAAACCCAGATGCCAGATTTACACGACCTGACCTTACGCCAGGCACAATCCATTCTTGAATCTGCCGGACTTCGGTTGGGAAAACTTTTTTATATCCGCTCTTTTGATGAAGATGCAGTTCAAAATCAGCTCTTTGAAGGACGGCCAATCAAAGCCGGTACCATGATCGACAAAGGATCGGTCATCAATCTCACAGTCGGAATGGGCGCCAGGGCCACAGAGATGAAACAATCCGAATCATTGGAAACAGATAGCGTCGAATAACCCGGAAAAAAATCGTAAATCGTAAATCGTAAATCGTAAATCGTAAATCGTAAATACTTAATGCGTGCCTATATAATCTATTTTCTTTTGTTTCTTGCAGGTTTTCCAGCCATTTCACAAGAAATTCTCACCGGTTTACAGTTCAACCCGGTTGTTCAAAACAGGGCCGAAGAATATAAGAAATTAAAATCCACCCTGACCGGAACCGATACCATTCCTGTCATGCTGCCCTTTTTCGATGATTTTTCATCAAACGGGGTTTTCCCTTCCCCCCAACGCTGGATTGACCGTTTTGCATTTGAAAACACCGATTACCCGGTTTTCCCGATCAACCTGGGTGCAATGACCATGGACGCCATCAACGATTCGGGCAGGATATACAGCCATGCTGTCCCCGGCCCTGCCGTCTTTATTGCAGACCATCTCACATCGCGGTATATCCGTCTGGATTCTGTTTTTACACCACTCCCCCGACTTCTTGGACCGGCAGATTCGGTTTATCTGAGCTTCTATTATCAGCCCCAGGGAAGAGGCCGACCCCCTCAATCCGTGGATTCATTGATCCTGCAACTGCTGGTCAGTCCGGCCCACGACAGCATCACCCCCACCGATACCTTTGAAATTCCGGATCTATGGCAAAAGGTTTGGTTTTCAAAAGGAATGTCACTCGATACATTTTACCTTCAAAACAATAAATATTTCCAGCAGGTAATGATCCCGGTTACCGACCCACGGTACTTTACCAACAAATTCCGGTTCCGCTTTTTTAACTATGTCAGCCTGGCCAGTTCGGCCGAACCCAGTTGGCAAAGCAATACCGACCAATGGAACCTCGATAATGTTTATCTCAACACCGGAAGGAACCTTTTCGATACCATTTACCCTGAAATCCGTTTTATACAGCGCCCCCCTTCCATGCTGAACCGTTATGAAGTGATGCCTTATCCCCAGTATTGCGACGATCCTACCAATGAGATCGCGGATACGATCAATATCCTGATCAGCAACCGGGATCTCGACGCTCATATATCATCCTATAAATACTTCATAACCGCCCCGGGATCTTCTTTTTCGAAAACATACAATGGCGGGAACTATAACATCCGTACCTTTTATTACAACGGCTATGTAAGCTATCAGCCATTTGCCCATCCGGAAATTGATTGGCTGTTCCCCATCAGTTCATCCGATACCGCCTCTTTCCTTATGAAACACGTGGTTAAAGATATTAACCCCGTTGTAATGATGGGTGACTCTATGCAAGCAAGGCAAAAATTCCAAAACTATTATGCTTACGACGACGGAACCCCGGAAGAGGGCTACGGACTTACACCGGCCGGTTCCAAACTTGCTTACCGCTTTCACCTCAATAAATCGCCCGACACGCTGAGGGCCATCCAGATGTATTTTAATCAGACACTGGGTAATGCCAGCCAGCAATGGTTCTATCTCTGCGTATGGAACGACAACGCCGGCGTGCCCGGAGATACGGTTTTTTCTGATCTCGTTTACCCATATTACACCGATTCATTAAACAAGTTTATCACATATCACATCTACCCCCCGTTAAGACTCACCGGATCATTCTATATCGGATGGATACAAACCACCGACGACAATCTGAACATCGGTTTTGACCGTTACAACAATAGCCAGAATGAAATTTTCTATAATGTCATGGGGCAATGGAACAACTCTTTCTATTCAGGGTCTCTCCTGATGCGGCCTGTGGTCGGAAAACCAATTCCGCTCTCCACCGGCGACATCATCCCCCGGAAAGGGTCCTTCAATATCTATCCAAACCCCTGTAATGGCAATATTTTGAATATCCATATTCCTGACAAAAATATCCCTCCGGCTGGTTCCTCCACTCTCTTCCTTACTATTTATAATCTATTCGGCCAACAGGTCTTAAGCACCAGGTTTACCAATACAATTGACGTTGGGACCTTGTCCGATGGAATCTATTTTATCTCTCTCACCGATGCGTCAGGAATCCAACTGGGTGTAAAAAAATTGATCATTTCCCGGTAAATCCCTATTTTCAGCCTTTTATGACCGATCAGTCCGAACCCATCGACGAGTCAAACGAACTTTATGAACATTTCAGGTTTATAGTTGACAAAGGGCAGGCCCGGCTGCGTATCGATAAATACCTGATGGCCAAAATCGAAAATGCTTCCAGGAACCGGATCCAGAATTCTGCCCATGCTGGGAATATCCTGGTAAACAATAAAATAATACAACCCAACTACCTGGTTAAACCCAACGATATCATCTCTATCGTTTTGGCATATCCACCAAGAGACACAGAGATCTATCCGGAAAATATCCCCATTCAGATTGTTTATGAAGACAGCGATATCCTGGTTGTGAACAAAGCCCCGGGAATGGTGGTCCATCCGGGTCATGGGAACTTTACGGGAACCCTTCAAAATGCACTCCTCTACCATCTTCAAAACACCCCGGGCGGTTTTCCGGAGGCAAAACCCTATCTGGTCCATCGAATCGACAAAGATACCAGCGGCATCCTGCTGGTTGCAAAAAATGAACTTGCACAGACACGACTGGCAAAACAGTTTTTCGATCATACCATCGATCGTTCCTATGTGGCATTGGTATGGGGATCCCTGAAAAAAGATACGGGTACCATCGTGGGAAATGTTGGCCGCGATCCGCGAAACCGGCTTGCCCAAACTGTTTTTAACACGGAAGATCAAGGCCGGCATGCGGTCACCCATTACCATGTTCTAGAACGGTTCGGATATGTAACCCTGGTTGAATGCCGTCTGGAAACGGGGCGTACCCACCAGATCAGGGTCCATTTCAAACATATCGGCCATCCGCTGTTCAACGACGCAGGTTACGGCGGTGCGGAAATAGTAAAAGGGACAACCTTTGCCAAGTACCGGCAATTTATCCACAATTGCTTCAAACTCTTACCCCGACAAGCCCTACATGCAAAATCACTGGGTTTTATCCATCCGGGAACCCGGCAATTTGTAAACTTCGATTCAGAATATCCCGAAGATTTAAGATCGGTAATCGAAAAATGGCGAAATTACACCCCCGGTAAATATCCCGAAATGGAATAAAAGAACCATCATGAAAAACCTGATCCGTTTTCTGGCATCTGTGTACTTCTGGTTTGAACTCTTTACGATTTCAGCCATTCTATTCCCAATCTCCTTTGTAATCTATTTTTTAACTGTCCTGTTCGATAAACGCCTCTTTATCCTTCACAAATACACCTGTCTGTGGTCATACATAGTGCTTACAATCAATCTATTCTGGCGGATTAAAGTATCGGGACGGGAAAAAATCAAATCCAAAGAGGTATATATCATGGTTTCCAACCACCAGTCGGGAGCCGATATCATTGTCCTTTTCCTGCTGTGGGCACATTTCAAATGGGTAGCAAAAAAATCACTCTTTTATTATCCTTTCATCGGGTGGACCATGTTTCTGAACCGGTATATCGCACTGGAACGGGGAAAAAGCAGCAGCATGCGTAAGATGATGGCGGATGCTGCCCAAACCTTAAAAGGGGGTAACTCGGTAATGATATTCCCCGAAGGGACACGGTCGAAAAATGGTCAGATCCAACCCTTCAAAACCGGGGCATTTCATCTTGCTCTCAGCAATCATATACCGGTTTTACCCATCGCCATCAGGGGAACTTCCCACGCCATACGCAAAGGGGGCTTTTTAATCAATAAAAATTTCGATATCCATGCAAAGGTACTCGACCCCATTCCGTATGAATCCATGAAAGGAAAAGATTTAAAAGAGGTCGCACACTGCGTTCATGACATCATCCGGGAAGCGCTCGAAAACGGATCAGAAACCAGAACTTCCGGATGCTGAACCTCAATCGCCTGAAACAACCTGATAGAGCGAATCCCTCTCCACCGGAATGCGTTTCGATGCAAGGATCAGATCTTTCATCTCCGAAACAGTCATCACGGGATTCTGGTCTTCTGCGCCGGCAAGGGAATAAATCCGGGTTGAATCATGGATGGTGCCATCGAGATCGTCCACCCCGAAAGCGAGGGAAACCTGGGCAAGTTTCCGGCCTACTGCCGGCCAATATGCTTTGATATGTGGAAAATTATCGAGATAAATCCGCGAAATAGCATACATCTTCATATCCTCAACCACCGATACTTCTGCAACATCCGACATCCTGTTGTTGCTGTTCCTGAACTTCAGGGGAATAAAAGCATTAAAACCCGATGTACGGTCCTGCAATTGCCTTAACCGTTCCAGATGGTCTATCCGGTGTTCGGGTTTCTCCAGGTGGCCATATAGAATGGTTGCATTGGATGGTATTCCCAGAAGATGCGCATTTTCATGAATCTCAAGCCAGGTTGAAGCGGAGGATTTCATACCGCAAAGCACTTTCCGGAGGGTTTCATCAAATATTTCTGCTCCACCACCGGGAATTGAACCAAGCCCGCATGATTTCAACCATGCCAACCCTTCAGAGATCCCCAGATGCGATTTTTCAAGCATATAATCCAGTTCTACTGCCGAATATGCTTTCAGATGAAGCCCGGGACGAATGGCTTTAATCTTTTTCAGCAAGTTGCCATAATAAAAAATATCACGATCGGGATGAACCGCTCCGGTAATGTGCAATTCCCTGATGGAATGATCTGCTTTTTCAACCTTCTCAACCATTTCCGCTTCAGTCAATTCCCATTTTATATGACTGTGGTGATGGGAAAAGGAGCAAAAAAGACAATTGTTGATACAAATATTCGTGGGTTCGATATGGAAATTGCGGATATAATATACAGCATCGCCGTTTTTCCGCTTCCTGATTTCGTCGGCTAACATACCCAACAGGCCCGGCTCCCCTTCAGTAAAAAGCAGGAGCCCTTCCGCCGGGGAAATCCGTTTCCCTTCCCATACTTTGTTCGCAATGGCCTTTAAACCGGAAGAGTAAGCAGACCGGTCGATTAATGCCAACCGGTGGCTGGGTTCCCCTCCGGTCATAACTTGATGATTTTTGTTACTGTTCTTTCTTCGCCATCACTGAATATGAGCAAATAAAGTCCCGGGGATAATTCCGATAAATCTATGTTTTTTTCCTTTTCCAACAACGGATCCCAAACACCAACCCATACTGATTTACCCCACAAATCCGAAATCCTGATTTGAGATATCCCTTTGACCTGAAGCTTGTTGCTGTGCAGGGTTATTTGCTCTTTAACCGGATTTGGAAAAATAGTAACCGATGGTCCTGGTTCCATATTATCCACCCCAAGCGCCCATCCGTTACAATTCATGACGTTGGAATTGATCGGGTCAAGCCAATATTTAAGGACACTGGCCGAATCGGTTCCGTTACGGTCCCAGTGATAATAAAACATACCATAATAATCGGGCAGTTCCAGATGGGCAGAATCGCATGAAGAATCCCCTCCGGTGAGGGTTCCAACCAAATGGCCCTGATTATCATAGATGGGCGAACCTGATGAGCCCCCTTCTGTCGTCCCATGACCATGGGTTGTACCTGCCCAAACAACCCTCCAGTGTGTATATGCCTGATGGTTGTTCCAGGTGGAACGGATCAGCGGACGGGTATACGTAGAAATCTTTTTAATATCGCCCTGGGGGTGATGAATTCCCATTCCGGAAGGACTTGGGACGGTATCGCGGCTCCATCCGTTGAAATATACGTTGAAAGAGTCGGGAATGGCTGAAATCAACCGGGCAAGAAAAAAATCCGAGCCGGTATTGCCACTGTTACCTCCATGGGCAACAAGCTTCACCCCGGTCATCGTCATGGGTTCAGGCTCTGTGGTGGGATTCGGGCATGCTGTTCCCTGATAGTTAAAATAAACCAACCATTGGCTCAGATCCTGGGATGTTGATAAACTCCCGCAATGATCGGCTGTCAGCAGATAGGGTGTGCCATCGTTGCGGGTGTTGTTGACCAGCGATCCGGAACACCAAACCGAAGAACTCCCCCGCTTGACCTCAACCCTTGCAACACTCCGCACCTGATTCTGCCAGTTGGCCCCTTCGCTGCAACGCACATTGACCTGACATTTTCCGGCAGCCCCGAAACCCGTCCTGTCTCCGGAAAAGTCTGAAACTCCCCGGTAGGCATAAGCAACTTCAGAAAGATGTAATTGGGGCAAACTTGCACCCTCCGGGGCATTGTATTCAAGTGTAACCCGGTCCCCGCTGATCAATGCGGTGGCAAAAGTATTTGCTTCATTGTTGTTGTGATGGGTAAATGCACCTAAAAGACGTGTCCTGGATGGTGAATAAACGAAAAATTTTCCTTCCGGGGGCAAATGAAACCGGTCAAAATAAAGGGTCAGCGCCAGGGCGCCGGGAGCATGAACGGTAATTCGCCAGATGGAAGTTCCATTGCCGGCATTAGCCCATTTTCCCGATCGTTCAATATCAACATCAACCGGAAGGTTCACTGCAAAACGATATGGAATGGGGGCAATGTCATCTTCCCGTTGAACAACATCCATGGAAGGAGGTACCAGCACAATTATATTCAAGGAATCCTGAGCCAAAGCGTATGTAAAACTTAAAGGTACCCCTCCCCGGTTCAATTGCCCTGAAACAAATTCGGGTATTGAAAATAAAAACAGACAAAAAAGTAGAAAATTAATTTTCATCCGGGGCCATTTAGATGATTTGTTAATTCACGATTGTGATTTTATAAAATGATTCTGAATGCTCCTCCCTCAAACGCACCATATAAATACCCGGAGAAACGCCATGAATGGGAAAAGTAACCGAAGAATTGCTGCCAGGCTCATTCCAGGTGCGGATGGTTGCCCCTGATGAATTGATCAGTTCAACAGAAAAAGGAGCGGTTTTTTTATTGACAAAATTCAATGTTATTTTTTCCCTTGCCGGGTTCGGAAAGATGATTAACCCGGGGCTGGTATTGTATTCACCGATACCTACTGCTGAAGTTATCGATATGTCATCGATCATAAAAATGAAACTGTCATCTGTAACACATTGAATGGCAACATAAACTGTTTGATTGGCATAACCTGAAAGGCTGTATGATTTTTGTGTCCAGATGGTGGGGGCCGACTCTGGTACAGCAGTCAGAGAAACAAAACTGGCAGGGTTCATATCTGTAGTGGAAACCAATACATTATAACGTTCTTCCCCATACTCCGGATTATATGTCTGGACCCAGAAAGTTATCTGAGGGTCATACCCTAACGTCATCTTTGGGGTGATCAACCATTTATCGTTGGGATTATAAGGAGGTTCAGAAGAAAAGGAGCATCCCAGCTTTTCTCCGGAATGAGCGGCCATTGTAGTCAGCGATGGTGAAGTATTCGCCGGGTTAAAACAGATAAAAGCCATGGGTGCAAACTGATGGGGAAATGAAACACCATTGATCCCGTATGTGGTTCCACCACTTACATCGATGGTAGTCCAGGGTTCAAAAACAAGGGTAAAATCTTCCAGCGATTCAAAATCAAGGGTAAGATTGGAGGGGTATCCTGTCACTGTGATATAACCTTCTTTCGTAAGGGTATCGCCATTCACCCCATTACTTGCAATCAGTGTCACCGGATAACTGCCCGGGCTATTATATTTGATGTTCACCGGGTTCTGAAGAGCCGAAATTGCAGGGGTAGCCCCAGGAAAAGCCCAGGACCAGGCGGTCGGTAATCCGGTTGACTGGTCGGTAAAGTTGACATTTTCCCCGACATGTACCGACGTTTTATCAGCCATAAAACCGGCAGCAATCGTATCCGATGACTGTGTCCGGATCTCCAGATCGTCAATCATCATCAGAAAATTGTCGTTGGAAACACAGCGGATGGCGACATATACCTTTTGGTTATTGAAGTCAGCCAGGCTAAAACTCTTTCGGGTCCAGGTTAAGGATGTTTGAAGGGAATCTGGACCGGAAATTGTTGAAAAACTTGCCGGATCATTCCCTGTTGTGGAAACCATTACCCGATAGCGGTCGAGCCCATAAAGATCACTGTACGATTTAACCCAGAATGAAAATACACCATTTTCCCCAAGTTGGATCTGAGGAGAGATGAACCAGTCGTTATTTGAAGGCGGATTGGCCGAAAAGCAAGCCCCGAAGCGTTGCCCACCGTGAGGCTGGATATTCTGATCAGAGGCCATGGAAGGGACGACCGATGCCGGGTTAAAACAGATAAAAGCCATGGCTTCCATTTGATGCGGAAACGTATGGCCAATGATCCCGTAGGTCGCATGCTGATCAACATCATTGACTGTCCAGTTGCCGAAAGTCAGCGAAAAATCAGGAATGGATTCAAAATCCATTGAATAGGTAGTATCGGTCATAACACCAACGTCAATCTTAATATCCGTAAGCGCTGACGACCTCAATAAAAAAAGGGACGCCATGGCCATTAAAACAACCCGGAGATAAATTTTCAGTTTCATAAAAATGTTGTTTGCCGTTTTTCAAATATACGAAATTGATGTTGCAGATCAATCTCTTTTATTCGGCAATTCCAATCCGTATCCTTTTCTACGGTCTTCGCGGCGCAGTAAAAATCCCAGGAAAATGGCTGCGACACCCAGGCTGGAAAAGACAAGCATGGGAACGGTATAATTATAAACCGCGGTAATATCGCCTGCCTGAATGGATTCGGACACACCCGGGTTGACCATCTCAATAACAACACCGATAAGCCATGGAAAAAACATCAGCCCGATATTTTGTATCCAAAAAACAAGTGCATAGGCTGACCCGAGATAACGTTCCTCCACGATTTTGGGGACCGACGGCCACATGGATGCGGGTACGAGTGAAAAGGCAATCCCCAAAACAATAATGGCAATAATAGCAATGGCAATGCTGTTGGGCATGAATGCAAAAGTAAGATGGGCTAAAGTCAGCAGAATGGCGCCAAAAATCATTATAGTCGCACCTTTCCCTTTTCTGTCAAGAAAAAACCCAATAACCGGAGTAAGAAGGATGGTACCAATAGGTAATAATCCTGATATTTTTCCGGCAATGTGGGCATCCACTCCAAGTTTCGATTGCATCATATGGACTGCATATTTCAGAAAGGGAAACACGCCCGAATAAAACAATACACACAACAGGGAGATAAGAAGGAATCCACGGTTGGTAATGATTTTTTTCAGGTCTTTAACATGGAATTCCTCCGTAGGATCTGCGCCCGGGCCTGCATTGCCGGTTTGTTTATCCAATTTTTTATCCATGAAAGTGTACATTAAAAAAGTCAGGAATCCGATGCTGACCAGGGCTACGCCAAGGTAAACCGGGTTCAGGAGGTTTCCGGTGCGGATGCCATCCACAACTTTTTCGCCCGCAATATCCGCCGAAAAGAAAAAAGCTACCGAAGCGCCCAAACGGGCTGTTGCAAGCTGCATCCCCATGGCCAGGGCCAGCTCCTTTCCTTTGAACCATTTCACCACGGTACGGGAGGTAGTAATCCCGGCCATTTCCACCCCTATTCCAAAGATACCATATCCAATGGCTGCAAGCTTCGCTGTTGCCGGCATGGATGTCCAGAAAGAATTAAAAAATGAATATCCAAATCCACCTTCTGCAAAATATGGAGTTAATGCATATAACTTGATTAATCCTCCTCCCAGCATGACAATGGTCGCCAGAAGACCGGTAAAGCGAATTCCCATTTTATCGAGAATAATCCCGGAGATGATTAAAAAACCAAGTACATTTAACATGTATTCGGATCCGGAGAAAAAACCGTAATTACTGGGGGTCCATGCATAGGGTTTCAACTCCAGCAAGGATTCCAGCGGGGCAATCATGTCTACAAAATAGTAAGCCGATAACATCGTAAAAGAAATCAGCCCTAATGCGGTCCAGCGGGCAGCTTTGGAATTACTTAAAATCTGTTGTATTTTTTCTGTCATGGGATGATTTATTAAATGTGGGGCGATGAAAATGAGGGACAAAGCTAAGAAATATTTGGTTTCCGCCCCTACCCTCTCCGATTTTAGAAAGAAAAACGTATTTTTGCGGGAAAGCGCCAGGAATGCATTGTTTAATTGTTGCAGCAACCACTTTTGAAATCAGGCCATTAATTAAAACCCTGCCGTTGATAAAACAATTCAACGATCCGCTTTTACGATATCAAATACCAAACACCACCATCGATATCCTTATTCCCGGAATAGGGATGATGCTGACAGCATACCACTTGGGCAGGCAGCTATCACTTCAACACTATGACCTGGCCATCAATGCAGGTATCGCAGGTACCTTTAAGAAAAATATTCCCCCTGGGACTTTAGTCAATGTGACCAAAGATTGTGTCTCAGAACTTGGCGCCCAGGACAACCATGATTTTATTACCATTTTCGACCTCGGGCTTATGGACCCCGATACATTCCCATACCAGAAAGGGTATTTGGTCAACAATCCTGAAAATCTGTCAGGGAAGAACAGAGGGATGGGCTTGGGAAATTCAGGGATAAAGATGATTGAAAAATTACCCCGGGTGAAAGGGATCACTGTAAATACAATCCATGGCAATATTCACAGCATTGAACACATTGTTGAACAATTCGATCCCGATATTGAAACCATGGAAGGCGCTGCTTTTCTTTATGGCTGCCTGATAAACAGAACACCCTGCATTCAGGTCCGTTCCATTTCCAATATCGTTGAAAAACGCGACAAATCCAGATGGGAGATCGATCTGGCGTTAAAAAATCTCAACCGTTTCTTAATAAAGTTTGTTAAAACAATGGCCCCTCCCCTCACTCCAAGACAATAGATTAGCAATCATCAATTCAATTTTATCCAAAATGAGCCCTACCATCAAACTGGCAATCTCCCCCTGTCCCAACGATACTTTTATTTTTGAGCCCATGATCAATCAACGGATCGATTGTGAAGGAGTTGCGTTCGATGTCGAATTTCACGATGTAGAAACCCTCAACCGGATGGCTTTGAAAAAAGGGGCCGATATGATCAAGGTGAGTTATCATGCATGGCTCTTTCTTCGCGATAGCTATTCCCTGCTTGAATCGGGAAGCGCCATGGGGGAAGGGAACGGCCCTGTTCTGATCAGCCGGAGTCCGTATACAATCAATGATACCCCCAGGCTAACCGTGGCAGTTCCCGGCGAATTTACTACGGCCCACCTGCTGTTGCGTATTTTAGCCCCAAATCCCCGACAAAAGATTTTTGTCGTCTTTTCTGAGATAGAAAATTGGGTGCTTTCCGGAAAAGCGGATGCCGGGGTCATCATCCATGAAAATCGTTTTACTTATGAAAAAAAGGGGTTATTGAAAATCGCCGACCTTGGCGAATATTGGGAAAACCTTACCCAATCGCCCATTCCGCTGGGTGGGATTCTTGTAAAAAAAACACTGGGAAACGAAACCCGTCAAAAACTCAACCGCATTATGCACCGGAGCGTTCAGTTCTCCATGCAAAATCCGGATATACCCATGCCTTTTGTCTGTAAACATGCTCAGGAGATGGAAGAAACCATGATGAAACAACATATCGGGCTCTATGTCAACAATTATACGTTAAACCTCGGCAAGCGCGGAAAGAATGCAATAAAACACCTCCTAAAATATGGAGCGGGCCCCCAATAAAACCATCGAAAAATGAGACCAAAAACTGCCTCAGCGCTTTCTATCGGGAACATTCAACAAACATTAAAAAATGCGATCGCCGGGAGCCTTATCCGACGCGAGGATACAGCCCTGATTTTTTATGACCTTGATTTTCTGCAAATCCGCATCCGGAAACTGATTTCATCTTTCCCCCCCGGCTCATTGCATGCCTTGGCCATCAAAGCCAATCCACTGATCCGTATCATGGATTTTGCAAGAAACATCCACCCTCGCATCGGAGTAGAAGCCGCCTCTCCCGGTGAAGTCAACCTGGCGCTTAAAACCGGGTATCTCCCCGGAAATATTGTATATGACTCACCGGTAAAGACCCGCGATGACCTCGAATTTGCCTTGAAAGCCGGTGTCCATATCAATGCTGATAACCTGGCTGAACTCAACCGGATCGATATGTTAATCCGGGAAATGGTCCGTGGATACGACCCATTATCCTCCGATGATGCTCAAGGTATGCCTCCTCCGTTCCAGGGGACCATTGGTATCCGTATCAACCCCCAGGTGGGACTGGGTACCATACACGAATCCAGCGTGGCGGGAACATATTCCAAATTCGGGGTTCCGATAAAATACCAGAGAGACTCACTTGCAGAGGCCTTTTTAAAGTACGACTGGCTTACCGGAATTCACCTCCACGTTGGCTCTCAGGGCTGTAATATCCAAATGCTGGTCAACGGGATCGGAATTTTGTATGATTTCATGAAAGAAATAGACGAAAAACGGTTACATAAAGGGTTTCGCCCCATTTCTATTTTTGACATCGGAGGCGGTTTACCTGTTTCCTATCGCCAGGATGAAGAACCCCCATCCATGGAAGCCTATGTTGCTGCAATAAACCTCAGGGCTCCCGGGTTGTTTGAATGGCAGGTTTCAAGCCCCAAAATCAAAGATAATATACCAAAACCAGAAATAAAGAGGACTTCATATTTAAAACATTCCGGCCAGCCTGCAGACATATCCACCCGCACACCTACCCTCATTACCGAATTTGGCCGATGGATTTATACCAACGCGGGCTGGACTGTAAGCCGTGTCGAATATGTCAAGCGCGACCCGGGAATCCATACAGCCATGCTGCACGTGGGGGCGGATCTTTTTCTGCGCGAATGCCTGAACCCCAAAGACTGGAGTCACGAGTACATCGTATTCGACTCAAATGGGAATTTAAAAACGGGCGTTAATGAAAAACCATACAATCTGGCAGGGCCTCTGTGCTTTTCCGGAGACATCATTGCCCGGAAAGTCATACTGCCCACCATAGAAGAGAGTGATTACCTGGTAATCAGGGAGAGCGGCAGTTATACCTTCAGCATGTGGTCGCGGTACAACAGCCGGCAAACCCCCCGGATAGTAGGCTATTTCAATGATGGTGAGAAATTTGAAATTTTGAAAGACCGGGAAGCGATGAACAATCTCTTTGATTTTTGGCAATGACCTCAATCCAGGAACAATCCATCCGTAAACCGAAAAATTCCTTATTCAGAACCGGGAAGAATACAATCAATAACTAAAAATAAATTCCTCATCCCGGTACCCTTCTTTGGCCTGAAACCAATCGTAATAAGATGACCCCGAAGACAGACTCCATGGGACAAATTTCAGATACCCTTTTAAAATGGGCTTTTTCTCATAAGGATAATCAAATTTATCAATGATATCAAAAGCCCAGGGCAGGTTGTTTAGCGTAACATAATATCGACCCGCAGCAGGATTGCTGTTGTCCTCTTCGGTCCCAAACAGGGAAAAATCTACAAGGTCGGTGGGCGGGTTATTAATCAGATGAACTTCCCTCCCCCTGGTTTTATTCACAATAATAAACGGGTTGTAAGGGGGCATTCCCAACTCACTTAAGGCTACAGGGGCAGTCAGGGTAATGCTGACCCTCAGCGTATCGGGCGTTACATAAATACAACCCTGTGAAGTATTCACCCCTGTAAACGGATCGCTATTTGGATGGGGAAGCACCGTATAACCATTGTCGAACAAAATGATGGTAGCCCTGGATTGACCCGCTTCGGTACCATTGGCCGAATTCGTAATATATCCTTCTGTTAAATGGCTGCCCTCAACCCCTGCCACTGCCGAAGGTAAAACCGGCAACTGTATCCCAAACCCATTTCTGTATCCTGCACCCATTGCCCTGAGTACGTATTTCCCGTCAATCTGTACGACCTTGTTTTCACCATTGGTCACCTGATTAATAATGTAATCAACCACTATATCATTCATGTCATAATCGCCCTGCTCGGGCCATAGATCTTCAAAAGCAAGTGTCCCGCTTTTATCCTGCGACGGATAATAATTATTGAAAGCCCTGGCAGGATCCTCCGGATAATCATCAAAAGCATTGGAAATACCATCGCCATCAGAGTCGGTTTGAGTATATTCAGGCAATGGAATATTTTCGATAACAACCGACTGAACCGGATCGGCAGTAACATAAAAAATAGCATCGTTAAAATCGTTGTCAGTAGATGAATTACGCGTTATATCTTCGAAACTTAAAAGAAATTTCCCGCGGCCAATGTCATTGCATAAAATGGTGTGCTGCTTCTTTGTTACATCCGTTTCAGGATTGAATTGCATATCGGAATATAAAAACCAATTACCATTGGTTATGGTACCATTTCTAAACCCATCTGCAATTAATACCCATGCAATTTCAGTCCCGGGGGCAAAAGTACCCAGATGGACCCTGTTCCCGGTGTACAAACCGCCTCCGCTCCCTGCAAAAGAAACGTTTGGGAAAATGACATGGATGGAGTCAATTTCCGATATGGTTGCAGGCGGGTTATTTGTATTATAGGTATAGAAACCCAGGACATTTTTATAACCTGCGCCTTCATGAACAAAGGTTACCCAAACATTACAAACCTCATCAAGAACAATATTGTGTTCATTGGTTACGGCAAAATACTGGGGATGACCTACAGGAGCGCTGACCCGTTCGGGCAATGTAGCGTTGATATCCTGAAGGATGTCGGCATCAATAACATCATTGGTTGCCTCTAAATAGGTTGGCACCCCCAAACTGTTATAGGTACCCATCGGCACAACAGCGCTGTTGACACTTTTAAAAGTACCCTCTCCGGCGCTTTTATTTTTATTGGATGCGATGGCCCCACCAAAGGTATATTGTATCTTTCCGCCAACAACATCCACTTTCTGCATATTCACAAATCCAATAGCCGTAGTGACTACGGCCACACTTTTCAGATAAACCGGTATTTGATAATCCGACTCAAAAACACCCTGGCCATTGGTGATGCCGGAGATCATTTTTGACCCTCCATTCTCAGGGTCGTCGCTATATACCTCCACCCGCATCCCTCCAACAGGGCCTCCGATATTATCAACCATTTGCAACCGGATATTCACATCCTGATTGGTACGGAATGTAAAAGATGGATCGACGACCAGGTCGGCCATCTCTGTAACGGTTACTTCAGGAGGGGACTCTGCCTCCTCTTTTTTACACGAAGCCATTAAAAGGGTAATACCAGTTATTACCGACAACAGGAGAAAAGGGATATATGTCCGTGTTTTCATTTTTCTGGATTGTTTTATTTTATAAATATTGCTCAAAATATCATTGATCTATAATCAGGGTTGTCAAAATAAAATGAAAAACCCATTTTGGTTTTAAAGGTACAAAAATAGAACCAGCGGAGAAATCCTGAAACCACCAATTAGTAATTGTCAGCAAAAAACCTGTAACCGGAGAAAAAGAGAGAATAGATATGACATACACTCATTATCGACTATTTTGCAGAAAAAGATAATCATCGATCATATCAAGGATTTTTTCATCCGTCCCAATATCAAATTTTCGGGCGAAATGCATCCCCGAATTGACAATTGTGTTAAAATCACGGGTCGTTAATATTTCAGGATGAGAATTACCCTTGGTTTGCGCCCATTCCATAAACCTGAAGTTATTGTTTACCACAAGGTTTCTGAATCGGGAGTTCATTACAACAGACTGAAATATAATCTCATCGGTAAAAACAGTTTTCTTCATAAACCTGACAAAGTCCCGGTGATTTTCCAGATAATTGAGGATATATATGATGCACACTCTCGAAAGGGTCCACCATGCCGATCCCCCATAAGGTACCATCCCCTTGTAAAATGTCCGTTTCCAGCCAAAACCATCCATAAAAAAATTCACTAAACTGCCAACAGGTTTGAAAAATAGATTTTTATATGAATTAAAATAAAACCGTTCAAACCGGATACGGGCCTTTTCCCATCCCTGGTT
>DYSO01000059.1 GCA_020718225.1 Draconibacterium orientale
AAGAACAGGGGAATGGGTATGAGAAAGGGGAGAAAGAATGTCCCGTTTCCATCCGGAAGCCCATCCCATTTAAAAAAGGCCAGGGTGTTCAGAATATAAATAACAATGCCGGCGAAAATGCCATAAAATTTTTGGGGCTGGCAGGTTTCATTGGTGATGAGCCCATAAAATTCATAAAGTCCAAGGATCAGGATCAACAGAAATATGGTGGCAAAAACCCAACCGGTAAAAAACAGGGCGGCAAGAAGGATAAAAACCAGGGACAATCCTGTTATGGTACGGGCCCAAAAATTACTCATTGGATATGTTGTTAATCGGCAGGCCTTATGTCATCAATAAAAAAAACATACAATTCTTTGGGACCGTGGGCGCCCATTACCAGTGTTTTCTCAATATCGGCCGTCCTACTGGGGCCGGTAATCAGGGAAATCATGGAGGGGTAATGATCAGAATATTTTTTCCTGATACCGCTCAGGGCTTGTTTCAGGTCTGGTACCAGTTGCCAGGAATATCCCAAAACCAGGTGGATTTCGGGATAAACCGTAATTTTTCGGCCCGGGTTCAGCCTTGAAGAAACCATGATGGTCCCCAATCGGGCAATCAGGTATTCGCAACGGGTAATCCCGATACGTGCTTCGAGAAAAGCTTCATTGTGTGATTCGTATGGGACTCCACCCAGTTTGAGCAGTTGTTGTATTTTCGGATCTTTACAGAAAAGGACGCCCCAATCTTTTTCAAGGATAAACGACTTGAGGTTCCCGATGAATTCGTCCTCACTTTCACAATAAACAAATTTTCCGGCGGCTTTAACCAATGCTTCGGCAAACGTAATATCGAGTGGTTCGGTAATTTCTTTATAAACCGAGATGTCCTGGTCAATAATCGGGTAGGGGGCTTCCGTTTTTTCGATCAGTGCATCTCTGACTCTTTTAAGAATTTTTTCCCGCGATGTGCTTTCTTCCATGATTGGGAATACTTAAGTTTTTTGGGGAGGTTCGGGGTTGTTGGTTGTTTCTGTGTTTTTTTGTGGAAGTGTGTTGGAAGCCGGGGCCGAAGCCGGGATCAGTTTTCTTTCTTCTTCTGTTTCCCAGGGCCTTTTTCCGAAAATATCTTCCAGGTCTTCACGGAAAATAACTTCCCGTTCGAGTAACAGGGTGGCCAGCCGTTCGAGTTTTTCTTTGTTTTCCGAGATTATTTTCTTTGCATGTTCATAGGCTTCTTCCACAATTTTCCGTACCTCTTTATCGATGGTTTCCGCAGTTTTTTCGCTGTATGGTTTTTGGAATGCATATTCATTCTGGCCTGAAGAATCGTAGTAGCTGATATTTCCAATGGCTTTGTTCAGACCAAAATAGACCACCATGGCGTAGGCTTGTTTTGTCACCTTTTCAAGATCGTTAAGCGCACCGGTAGAAACTTTACCAAAAAAGATCTCTTCTGAAGCACGGCCACCGACTGCTGCGGTAATCTCATCAAACATCTGTTCATAGGTTGTGATCTGTCGTTCCTCCGGAAGGTACCAGGCAGCTCCCAGCGCTTTTCCACGGGGCACGATGGTCACTTTTACCAGGGGATGTGCATATTGCAAGAGCCAGCTTACCGAAGCATGTCCCGACTCATGGTAAGCAATCACTTTCTTTTCGTGGGCCGAAATGATTTTATTCCGCTTTTCCAGTCCGCCGATGATTCTGTCAATGGCATCAAGGAAATCTTGTTTTTCGATGATGATTTTATTTTTACGCGCAGCAATTAATGCCGATTCATTACATACATTGGCTATATCGGCCCCTGAGAACCCGGGTGTTTGTTTTGCAAGGAAATCGATATCAAGCCCCGGATCAAGTTTCAGCGGTTTCAGATGGACCTTGAAAATGGCTTTGCGTTCTTCCAGGTCGGGAAGTTCCACGTGGATCTGCCGGTCGAAGCGGCCTGCACGCATCAGGGCGCGGTCAAGGATATCGGCCCGGTTGGTGGCCGCAAGGATGATAACACCCGCATTGGTGCCAAAACCGTCCATTTCAGTCAGTAACTGGTTCAGCGTATTTTCCCGTTCATCGTTGGCCCCTGTGATGGCATTTCGTCCCCTGGCACGGCCAATGGCGTCAATTTCGTCGATGAAGATAATACAGGGGGCTTTTTCTTTTGCCTGCCGGAACAGGTCCCGTACACGGGAAGCGCCAACCCCGACAAACATCTCCACAAAATCGGATCCCGAGATGGAAAAGAAAGGCACTTTTGCTTCTCCTGCCACCGCTTTGGCCAACAAGGTCTTTCCGGTCCCCGGTGGTCCGACAAGCAACGCCCCTTTTGGGATTTTCCCTCCGAGATTGGTGTATTTGGATGGATTTTTAAGGAAATCGACGATCTCCATAATTTCAACTTTGGCCTCCTCCAGCCCGGCCACATCATTAAAGGTCACGCTGACACTGGTATCTTTGTCAAAAAGCTGTGCCTTCGATTTGCCTATGTTGAAAATCTGGCCGCCGCCCCCACCTCCTTTACTCATAAAACGCATGATGAGGAACCATGCACCGATGAGTATGATGATGGGTAAAAGGTAACCGAAAATATCCCCAAAGAAGTCTTTCCGGGTTTCACTTCCAGGAGGGTATGGATATTGTTTTTGAAACTCCAGGATCTGCGCTGTCGGAATACTGTCGCGCTTCATCCGTGAAACTACCGAATCGCGGGTGTCTTTAAGCAATCCGTGGAAAATTTCCTCCGAACCGATCTGATAAAAAAACTGAGGATTGCTCCCGGTAGTTGAGGACCCGAAATTACGTTTGGTAAAATCTTTGTAAGTGGTATCGCTCTCTAATTTCGATTTTTTGATAAAAATTTCCGCTTTTTCCTTATTTACAATCACAATTTTTTCCACATCCTGTTTCAGCAACATCTCTTCAAGACGTGGCCAGGGAATCTCCTTTACAGGATTATTGTAATTAAAATACTGGATAGCAATGAAAACAATGGCTAAAATAGCATAGATCCAGTAAAAACTGAATTTTGGCCTTTTGCCTTTGGGAGGGATGAAACTTTTTCCTTTATCTGCCATTCTGTCTGATTACAAGTAATAAGTTAAGTAGCTTTATTCCGGTAAAGCAATTCTGGAAATCTCTGAATCGGCCCATAATTGCTCCAGATTAAAGAATTTACGCCGTTCTTCCTGAAAAATATGGGTGACAATGTCGCCATAATCGATCAAAATCCATTCCGCATTTTCAAAACCCTCTTTGTGCCAGGGTTGAATTCCGGTTTTTTTCTTTACTTCGTCCACGATGTGACCTGCAATGGCTTCAACCTGTGTACGCGAAGTGCCATGGCAAATAACAAAAGCATCACAAAATGCCCCTTTCAGCCTGGTAAAATCAAGGATGACGGGTTGTTTTGCTTTTTTTTCGGCCATGGCCTCAACAATCGTCTCAATTTGGGATTTCCGGGGTGATTTTATCTTTTTCTTTGGCATTCAATGATATTTGGATACAAAAATAATCAAATAAACCATACTTTCAGAAGTTGGGTTTCAGCGCATAGGTTTTGTAAAACCCGGTGATCACGTTAACAACTTCTTCGGCGGTATCTACCACTTTGAAAATATCCAGGTCTTCCACATGGATATTCTGTTCGGCCAGGACAGTTTCTTTCATCCAGGTCATAAGTCCTTCCCAATATTGCTTTACAACCAAAACGATGGGGAAGTGGACCATTTTATGGGTCTGGATCAGGGTTATGGCTTCCATGAGTTCATCGAGGGTGCCAAAACCGCCGGGCATCGCCACAAACCCCATGGAATATCTCATAAACATGGTCTTTCGTACATAGAAATAATTAAAATTCAGCAGTTTGGTACGGTCAATAAAGGGATTTGGGTTTTGTTCCGAGGGTAAGTTTATATTTAATCCAACCGATTTCCCTCCTGCAAAATGGGCGCCTTTATTGGCAGCTTCCATAATGCCGGGACCGCCTCCGGTGATGATTCCAAAACCGGCCTTGGTCAATAGGTAAGCAATCTCTTCGGTCAGCTTGTAATACCTTGAATGTTCTCCGGTCCGGGCTGACCCGAAAATAGAAACACAGGGGCCGATCCGGGCAAGTTTTTCAAAACCTTCCACCATTTCCGACATTACTTTGAATATTTCCCAGGTATCGTAACTGATGGTTTCCGACCAGTTTTTGGGTTGGTTTGTTTCTGCGTATTTATTTGAAGCCAGTGATTCCATTTAGAGCGGGTTTAAATTCATGATCCGTAACAGGGTTCAAAAATAGAGAAAAGATAAGCCGGATTGGCGGATCGCAAAAAAAACAGGTTATCTTTTTGTATCCGCAGGTTTCTGAAACAGAGGACGCAGGTGGAGGGCAGTGTAGCTGGAAGGGTGGAGGGCCACCTGTTCAGGGGTGCCTTCAGCAATGATTTTCCCTCCCCGGGCGCCACCCTCCGGACCAAGGTCGAAAATGTAATCACAAACCTTGATTACCTCCAGGTTGTGTTCGATGACAAGGATGGTATTGCCTTTGTCAACGAGTCTGTTGAGAACCGAAAGCAATACCCTGACATCTTCAAAATGCAATCCCGTGGTAGGTTCATCCAGTATGTAGAGGGTGTTTCCGGTATCTGTTTTCGAAAGTTCGGAAGCCAGTTTTACCCGTTGCGCTTCACCTCCTGAAAGGGTTGTTGATTGTTGCCCTAACGTTATATAACCCAGGCCGACTTCATTCAGGGTTTTAATTTTTTGGATGATAAAAGGGATATTCTCAAAAAAGCCTACTGCCTGTTCTACTGTCATATTGAGGATATCGTTGATCGATTTTCCTTTGTAGCGGATTTCAAGGGTTTCTCGATTGTAACGTTTACCCTGGCAACTTTCACAGGGCACATACACGTCGGGCAGAAAGTTCATTTCGATGACCCTCAACCCGGCGCCTTTGCATGTTTCGCAGCGACCGCCCCTGACGTTGAAGGAAAACCGGCCGGGAAGGTAACCCCGTATTTTCGATTCCGGAAGTCCGGCAAACAATTTCCGGATATCATCAAAAACCTTGGTATAGGTAGCCGGGTTGGAACGAGGGGTCCTTCCGATGGGCGATTGATCAATTTCTATCACCTTATCAATATTCCTGATTCCCTCGATGGAGGCATAAGGAAGCGGTTTCCGATCGGAGCGGTAAAAATGGCGGTTAAGGATTGGATAGAGCGTTTCATTGATCAGCGACGATTTTCCGCTTCCCGACAACCCGGTGACACAAACCAGGAGGCCCAGCGGCAGATGCAGGTCAACCTGTCTGAGGTTGTTTCCGGCGGCCCCCTTTAATGTTAAAAACTTTCCATTTCCGGGGCGCCGTTTCGATGGAATTGAGATTTTCCGCCTCCCGCTCAGATACAGTCCGGTGAGGTGGTCGTTTTTTGCAATTTCAGCGGGAGGCCCCTGGGCGACAATCCGCCCTCCGTGTAAACCGGCCCCGGGTCCAATGTCAATGACCCAATCAGCGGCAAGAATGGTCTCCTGATCGTGTTCCACAACGATCACTGAATTTCCCGTGTCGCGAAGCTTTTGCAAGGCATGGACCAGTCGTAGGTTATCGTGTTGGTGCAACCCAATGCTGGGTTCGTCAAGGATGTAAAGGACCCCGACCAATTGCGATCCGATCTGCGTTGCCAACCGGATACGCTGGCTTTCGCCGCCCGATAAGCTGCGGGCAGGCCGGTTCAGGGTGAGATAACCAATGCCCACATCCAATAAAAACTGGATCCGGTTACGAATCTCCCGGATAATCTCATAAGCCACAATCTGATTGCGTCTCTCCAGCGTATCATATAACTGGTCAAGCCAGGATGCAAGAGAATAAAGATCGAGGTCAGCTAGTTCGGCAATATTTTTACCTCCAACCCGGAAATAGAGCGACTCTTTTTTTAAGCGTGATCCATTGCACTCCGGACAGTCCATTTTATTCATGAAACTGCCTATCCATTTCATGATTCCCGCCGGGGCCGATTCCAAATTCTGGGAATTGATAAAACCAACAATCCCTTCAAAACTCAGGGAAAAGGAGGAAGTTACGCCGAGGTAATCATTTTTAACCCGGATGACCTCGTCGGATCCATATAAAATAACATTGATGGCTTGTTCGGGGATCTCCGTGATGGGTGTATTGAGATCAAATCCATATTTTTCACCAATGGCTTCTATCTGCTTGAAAATCCATGAATTTTTGTATTCCCCTAAGGGAGCAATGCCCCCTTTTCGGATAGACCTGGAACGGTCGGGGATGATTTTGCTGATATCAATTTCAGAGATGGTGCCCAGGCCATTGCATTTCGGACAAGCCCCGTAAGGGGAATTGAAAGAAAAAGTATTGGGTTCGGGCTCATCGTAGGAAATGCCGGTTGACGGGCACATCAGTTTCCGGCTGAAGTGCCTGACCGATTGTCCATCCATGTCAAGTGTCATCAGCACATCTTTCCCTTGCCGCATGGCCAGGTTGACGGAACCCGCCAGCCTGGTTTTCGCTGATCCCGATATGGCGATCTGGTCAATTACAATTTCGATATCGTGAACTTTATAACGATCAACCTGAAGTCCATGTTCGATTTCCCTGATTTCCCCATCAATCCTGACACGAAGAAATCCCTGTTTCCGGATTTGCTCAAAAAGTTCCCGGTAATGTCCTTTTCGGCCTTTGACCACCGGTGCAAGGAGCAGCATGGTTTTACCCGTAAAGTTGGTAAGGATCAGTTCCACGATTTGCTGTTCGCTGTAACGTACCATCTTTTCTCCTGTTTCGTAGGAGTAGGCCTCGCCGGTACGGGCAAAAAGCAATCTCATAAAATCGTAGATCTCGGTGATGGTCCCCACGGTGGAACGCGGGTTCCGGTTGGTCGATTTTTGTTCTATCGCTATCACCGGGCTGAGCCCATTGATTTTATCGACATCCGGTCTTTCAAGGTTACCGATAAATTGACGTGCATAAGCCGAGAAGGTCTCCATATACCGGCGTTGGCCTTCGGCATAAATCGTATCGAAGGCCAGTGATGATTTACCGCTTCCGCTCAAACCGGTGAAAACCACCAATTGGTTTCGCGGGATTCTGACGTCAACATTTTGCAGGTTATGGACCCTGGCCCCAAACACTTCCAGATGCTCTTCCACGGTTGTTGAAAAATGCAGTTGTTTTAGTTAATTTCTTTCAATTTCAGGGTGTCGTGGAAAAAAGTGGAACTTGCCGGTACTTTTTTCAGAAGGTCCTCTATATCGAGGGCCCCTTTCTTTGGGATCAGGAAAGTATAGACTTTTCCGGATTTATTGGGTAGTGAATAATTCCTGATCCAGGGGTTCAATTCGCGTAAGATACGGTAATTGATCCCCGATTTCCGGGCAAAATCAGGTAAATCCCCAATGGTGGTGTCAACCGTTATACTGTATGTGAGGAGTTTTGGATACAGGTCTTGTTCAAGCAAATAGAAACCGTAGCGTACGGGGTGGTTATATACCTCTTTGATGGCTAAGATCCGGTAGATATAACGGGCAGTCTCTTCATGAAGGAAAAGATCATAATAGCGCTTCACCTTTTGATTTTCCAGGGCTGTTGCCACACCTTCCATTCCCCTGTTATACGATGCCGCTGCCACGGTCCAGTTATTGAATTTCCGGTGTGCATCTTTCAGATACCGGCAAGCCGCCTCCGTGGCTTTCTGAACATGATACCGTTCATCGACAAATTCATTGATTTCGAGCCCGTACTTCTGTCCGGTAGCTTTCATGAATTGCCAGTAACCTTCAGCGCCAGCAGGTGAAATCACGTTGGCAAGGTTGCTTTCGGCTACAGCCAGAAATTTGAAATCTTCAGGGATGCCATTTTTTTCAAGGATGGGTTCAATGATGGGAAACCACCGGTTGGCCCGCTTAAACATCTGGATTGTGGAGGAATGCATGAATGTGGCAGCCATTATTTCCCTGTCGAAGGATTCCCTGACATAATACAGCGTGAGTTGGGCATCCTCACCGGCAAAACTGGCTTTCGACGGCAGCTCGGGCGCCAGTACCTTTGTGTTTCTGTTGAAAAGAGCTTTGTATTCCTGTTCCGGCGTCATCATGTCAACAACGGCGTAAATCGAAACGATGAAAAGAATCCCGATAACAATCCCCAAGGTAAATAACAATCCCTTTTTCATTTTAGCTATCTGTTTACTATTAAAAGGGGCTCACAAAATCCCTGAACTTCGGTGATACTTTATCTTTTTCAGAAATTACAGGGTCGGCAATGCCCCATTTGATATTCAGCTCTTCATCGCACCACAGGATGCTCCCCTCTGAATTTTTATTGTATGTATTGGTACATTTATAAAAAAACAGGGTATCGTCCTCCAGCGTTGCAAACCCATGGGCAAAACCGGCAGGTATCCAGTACATCAATTTGTTTGCCCCCGTAAGCACAATGGATTCCCACTTTCCATAGGTTGCTGATTTCTTCCTGATATCAACGGCAACATCCAGCACTGAACCCTGCATAACACGTACCAGCTTGCCCTGTGCATAGGGGGGCGCCTGGAAATGAAGCCCGCGAAGGACCCCTTTTTTCGATTTGGATTCATTATCCTGGACGAAATGTAATTCGAGTCCGGCCTGAAAAAATTTCCCATGGTTAAACGATTCAAAAAAATAACCACGTTCATCTTCAAACACATCGGGTTTAATAATCAGCAAGCCTTCAAGAGGGGTCTTAATAATTTCCATATTTGTAATAATTTCTAATAAAACATCATTGAAGAACGTGGTGAACTACGGTGCTGTCTTTTAATCATCCGAACCTTGATTTTACAAATGGATACACTCCCCATAGGCTTGTGCTACTGCTTCCATGACAGCTTCACTCATGGTTGGGTGGGGATGGACCGCTTCCATGATCTCTTTGCCGGTCGTTTCGAGTTTCCGGGCGACCACCACTTCGGCGATCATTTCCGTAACATGTTCACCAATCATATGGGCTCCCAGCCATTCGCCGTATCTGGCATCAAAGATAACCTTGATGAACCCATCCCGGGCGCCTGATGCTGTAGCTTTGCCCGATGCCGTAAAGGGAAATTTTCCAACCCGTATTTCGTATCCGGCCTCTGTGGCAGCTTTTTCAGTCATGCCAACAGATGCAATCTCCGGATGGGTATAGGTGCAGCCGGGAATATTTCCGTAATCGAGGGGTTCGACCTCTTTTCCGGCTATTTTTTCCACACAAACAATCCCTTCATGGGAGGCTACATGGGCAAGGGCAGGCCCTTTAACGATATCGCCGATGGCATAAAATCCTTCTATGCTGGTCCTGTAAAAACCGTCGACTTTAATTTTTCCATGTTCTGTAATGATCCCGGTCTCTTCGAGTCCGATATTTTCGATGTTCGGGCTCACTCCGACGGCGGAAAGGATCACATCACATTCAATGACCTCTTCCCCTTTTTTGGTTTTAACGGTAACGCGGCAACCCTCTCCGGAAGTGTCGGCCGATTCAACTGAAACGCCTGTCATAACTTTCATTCCGGCTTTTTTGAAGGAACGTTCCAGCGCTTTGGAAACCTCTTCGTCTTCAACAGGGACGAGATTTGGAAGGAGTTCTATAAGGGTAACTTTTGTGCCGATCGATTGGTAAAACCAGGCAAATTCTGACCCGATGGCCCCGGATCCCACAACCACCATGGATTTGGGTTGCCCGGGAAGCGTCATTGCTTCACGGTAACCGATGATTTTTTTCCCATCCTGCAGGAGACCGGGCAATTGCCGTGAACGCGCACCGGTAGCCAGAATAATATGCCGGGCAGTAAATTCTGTTTTGGCTCCGGTGTTGTCGGTAACCTCAACCACTTTTCCGGGTTTTATCCTGCCAAATCCCTGGAGGTGTTCAATTTTATTTTTCTTGAATAAAAACTGGATGCCTTTACTCATTGTTTCGGCGATACTGCGGCTTCGTTTTATCATCGCACCAAAATCGGGTTTGATATCTCCGGCCGTAATACCAAATTCCGATGCATGGAGCAAATCCTGAAAAACGGTGGCGCTTTTGAGAAGGGCTTTGGTGGGGATACAACCCCAGTTCAGACAGACCCCCCCCAGTTCTGCCTGTTCCACAACGCCGACCCGGAAGCCCAATTGAGCTGCGCGGATAGCGGCTACATATCCGCCCGGGCCACTTCCGATAACAAGGATGTCGTAGTGCATTTTTTTGGTTTTTTTAGATTCGCAAAGATACTAAAATCTCTTTTTATTACAAGGCGGGGTATACATCCGATTCAATTCTCAGGGGAGATCGGAGCGGTTTAATAAAAAAAGGGCCGCTTGTAGGATGTTCATCGAAAATATGCAACAATAATGTATTTTTGTTGCAGAAACCACTCAAACCATTTCTTATGAAAAATGATCCTTCAACCAAGATTTTCGATTTACTTCAATTCGGCGAATTTGGCGATGTAAACCCATCGGTATGTGATTCCGCCACCTTTACTTTCATGCAGGCAACCACCATGCTGGATACTTTTCATGGCGAAACGGAAGGTTGTTTCCTTTATTCCCGTCATTGGAACCCCAGCAATAAATACCTTGCAGATGCACTCTCGGCAATGGAAGGCACCGAATCGGCCTGGGTCACCGCCTCCGGAATGGCGGCAATTACATGCGCCATCCTTCAGATCTGCAATAGCGGCGATCATATTGTGAGCAGCGTTACAACCTATGGAGGCTCTTTTGCATTCCTTAATAATTATCTTAAAAAATTTAATATTGATGTCACTTTCGTGGATATCACCAAACTTGATGAGGTAAAAAAAGCAATCCGTCCCAATACCCGGATTATCTATACCGAAACCATGACCAATCCGCTGCTTCAGATTTCCGATATCCCTTCCCTGGCAAAGATCGCCGATGAGAACCATCTGAAACTGGTTGTGGATAACACCTTCACTCCGATGATTGTTGCACCGGCCCAACTGGGCGCCCATGTTGTTGTTTATAGTATGACCAAATTCATAAACGGGAAAAACGATTGTGTGGCCGGCGCTATTTGTGCCTCAAACGAATTTGTGAATGCCCTCAGCAATGTCAATGACGGAACCGCCATGTTATTGGGGCCTGCCCTCGATCCTTTAAGATCTTCGAGTATCCTGAAAAATTTGCATACGCTTCATATACGGATGAAACAGCATAGTAAAAATGCCGATTATCTGGCCCGGAAATTCAAGAATTACGGCATCGAGATTAATTATCCGGGGCTGAAGGAGCATAAGGGCCACCATAAATTAACGGAAATGATGAACCCTGAATTCGGATATGGAGGATTGATTGCCATTGACATGTACACGGTGGAGAAAGCTTTTAAATTGATGGAGATGATGGAAAAGGCCGGAGTGGGTTATCTGGCTGTAAGCCTTGGCTATTTTAAAACCCTCTTCAGCAATTCGGGGAAAAGTACATCCTCTGAGGTCCCTATAGAAATTCAACGGGAGATGGGCCTTTCAGAAGGACTGGTGCGTTTTTCAGTAGGCCTCGACAACGACATTGAAAACACATGGCAAAAAATAAAATCCTGTCTCGAACAAATGGGATGACAAAACCACTGGATCCTAAAGCAAAAGCGCTGCTGACGGCCATTGCCATGGCAGGGGTCCCCAATCTGGCTGAGCTGACGCCGGTCGTCGCCCGGGAAGAGGTCGACAAGGGATATGCCCGGATGAAGATACCGGTGGCGCCGGTACATTCAGTACGGGATTATCTAATCCCCGGAGTTGCCAACGATATCCAGGTGAGGGTATATCATCCCGAAAACCAAGGCCCGTTACCGGTTATCATCTATTTTCATGGCGGAGGGTGGGTTTTTTTTCATCTTGACGCCTATGATCCCATTTGTACGCACCTATGTGTGGCAGCAGGGTGTATTGTTGTATCTGTTGAATACCGGCTTGCTCCTGAAAATAAATATCCGGCAGCAACCGACGACTGTCTTGAGGCAACAAAATGGGTAGCCGGTCATCTTGAAGATTGGAATGGCAATCCTTCAGCCATCTTTCTGGCAGGCGACAGCGCCGGCGCCAACCTGGCCACCGTTACGGCAATGCGTATCCGGAACGAAGGGGGACCATCAATTCGCGGGCAGGTATTGTTATATCCGGTAACCGATTACTTTAACCCCGAAAGGCCTTCCTATATCGAATTCGCCGAAGATTACGGACTTACACGGGATGCCATGAAATGGTACTGGGATCAATATCTTACGACAGAAAAAAATGCCCAGGACCCGGGAGTGGCCCCCTTGACAGAACCTGATTTATCGGAAATGCCTGCAGCATTGGTGATTATTGCTGCCTATGACCCATTGCGAGATGAGGGGCTGGCTTATGCAAAACGCCTCCAGGAAGCAGGTGTTGAAGTGCATCTCTCTGTTTATGAAGATATGATCCACGCGTTTTTAAGTTATCTTGGAATTCTTCAACAGGCACATCTTGCCATTGAAGAAATAGCCGGGTGGATCAAACGTCATCCGTAAAGGGAGCTATTTTTTTACAGGCGGGTATTTCAACATGTTGTATTTCTGCCAATCAGCATAAATATCCTGGGCAATTGAATTTGCCGCCTGGTCAACATAATTTGGATCTGTAACCGTAATATCGCCTGTCCAGACGGCATCCTTTGAAGTCTTGGTATAAAGACTTGCCTTGAGGTTAACCACCGAAGTTGTTGTCCAGTAGCCACCGGTTGTTACGGTATTCCCTCCGTAAAAGCCACCTCCGTAAAAACCGCCTCCCCAGTAACCGCCTCCCCAGTAACCACCATACCCGCCGCCGTAAAAGGTGGTAGGAGGAACATAACTTTCCGATTTATCTGTTCCTTTATATACAAAGACTAAAATGGCATCAGCGCCCAAACTGTCGCATTTTTTCTTAATCTCGTCGATGGAATACTTCACATTCGGATTTAGAAAATCGAGTGAGCCAATGGCTTTTAATCCCTGGGTTATAAAATAGGTATCGAGCGTTTGCTCAAAGGGTTTCATGTACTCGAGCTTGTCGAACAGGGGCATCACAACAATTTTCGAAATCTGGACATTGTCGGAAGGGTTTTTCCAACTGGTTAAAGTAACCGGTGATCCGCAGGAGGTGATCAAAAAGACAGCTAAAACTGCTACAATACCAAAATAGATGTTTTTCGTTTTCATATTTTCTTTTTTAAGGCATAAAGATAGTCTATTATTTAAACATGAAATATCCATAAGTACAACGCCGGAAAAATAAATATTGAGCCCACTCCGAAAAGGAAAATTAAAAACAATGGTCTGCTATTAATCATATCATCCTTTATTGTACCCCAGCCCCTCCCCAAAAATAGAGGAGCCTTGAAAACATCCATGCGCTTAAAAGTGTAAGGAATTACACGGGCGAACCGGTTTTCAACCCATCGGCCATTCAACCGGTGAAGATCAGCCAAAAGAAAAATTTCAGGCCGACCGTGTGCATTGGGGGCAGTGGTATAAGGAGAAGAAGCATTTATTTTGCGATCTTCACCACCCTGGTCTCACTCCCCTTGCCGGTCTCAATGGTCACCAGATACGAACCCTGATCACAGTTCGAAAGGTCTATTTGGAAAACCAACTCGTGACCGGCAGCGAGAGAACGAATCTTTTTGCCCGACAGATCGGTAATAAGTACCGACAGGATCCTGTTGTTTTGGTCTTTTGATTCGATGGTGAACCTGCCGGGTGTCGGATTCGGATAAATTCTGATCAGACTGGCAACATTTTCCTCAATACCCTGTGGATAAGTCTGAAGCAGTGTCACTGTTTGGGGTAACTGAGAACCATCCGGAGTAAGGGTTATTTTTGCACTCCTCGTCTGATGTTCAGCCTGTTCTGTATATTTTGCCATGAAGGTGCCGTTGCCTGAACCGCTGCCGGTAACCGTGCACCACGAGGCGTCGCTCGAAACATTCCAGTTTATCCCGTTGGTTGCAACGACATTGAATACCACTGTTCCGGAATCAAAGTTCACCTTTTGGACTTCAGGCATTGCATCAGCGTATGAGTACAATGGAGCCTGCCATAGTCCGCGACCATAAGTTGCTGCCTTGACAAGGCTTTTGGACGGGTCAACAGGGTCATGATAAAATTTCAGGTCTCTGACACTCACTTTTGGCAGGTTGGTACTATATTCTACCCATTCGGTCATTCCTGCATTTTTATAAAAGACTCCAAAGATGGTTCCGATGTATAACCCTTCGTTGGTATTGGTGTCATAAGCAATGCTGTTAATCGTGATCTGAGGTAAGTTTTGGGAGATATCTGTCCAGTTTAAACCTTTATTCGCCGACCGGTAAACTTTATATCCCGAAGTGGCAAATACCACCGATGGGTCTTTGGGATGAGCAACGATTGAAGAGATGGGGTAGCTCCCCGGATTGTTGAATCCAGTTCATGAAGGTGTTTCCGCATTTACATTATCACTCCTGATCAGGGTATCGGTACGAACGGCGTACAGGATGCCGGGATTTGCCCGGGATTGTTCAATGGCCGTGATGGCTTTCAGCGTATCGAGTGCAGAGATCTTCCTCCAAACGATCTCTTTTACGGAATCAACCTTTGTATTGATCGAGCGCCATACATTCTTTCTTCCCATGAATACCGTTGAGGGTATCCTGACATGCTGAACGTAAGGGGTAACCCAGCCTCCCTGATCTGTGACGCCATTGAATTTAAGCGCGGCTGCAATCTCATATTGCTGCCTTTTTGAAGCCTTACGATAAATGTCTCCTTCGCAGTAGGATCCCCAGCGGAAACTCGTATCTGAATAGTCTATGAAACAATCCATTCCATCGCCTCCGATAACGGTTGAATAGGCTCCGTTGTTCATCACCCCGGTGCCATTATCCTGAAACCCGTTGATGCTGAGTGAAGGGAGGGTGGCGCTCTGACCCGTCCGATATATCTGGGCAATGCCCAGGCCATTGCTGATCTCGTTCCAGGTAACTCCTTTATTGCTGGTATAGTAAACGCCTCCGTCGTTACCAAGGTAAAGCTTACCGTTGGCGGACGACCATTCCATGGTATGATGGTCGGCATGAACCGCGGCAACGTTCTCACAAGGCGGGTTCCCCTGTGGGTTCCAGTGGCCAGCGATCGACCAGTTAACCCCGGCGTTGACAGATTTCCAGACATTGATGGCCCCAACAAAAACCAGGTTAGCATCGTTCGGATCAACGGTCATGCAAAGATCATAATTTGACTGTTGATCCAAATCCCCGCCCAAACAGGCGTAACCTGTAATCAGTGGTGCGGTTGACTGAACTGTGAAATTCAGTCCGCTTTGCGTGGATCGGAGAAGTCCCTTAAAAACACCCTCTGTTTGGCATACATAAACCGTGTTTGGTTGACTTTGTGAAACACCAATAACCAGCCGCGTACCGGTAACCGGCAGGATGATCTCATTCCAGGCATTGCCCGTATCGGTGGAGAGAAAAAACTTTCCGCACGCGGTGGCATAAACCACAGAGGGATTGCCCGGTTTATACTTGATATCCTTGAAAGGGCAAGCATCTGTTTTCTTTCTTTCCCAGTAGGCGCCGCCATCGATGGTTTTATAAATACCTGTTGAGGTGGCAGCAAGAAGCATATTGGAGTTGAAGGGATTCATAATCATCATCCCCACGATAGTATTATCCTGAATTCCATTGTTTATCCCAACCCATTTAACTCCGCCATCGAAACTTTTATAGATCCCCGTTCCAAATGCGTCGTTCGCGTCGCGGTCGCCTGTTCCGGCATAGATAACGGGAGAACTGTTCGGGTCAACAACAAGCGCGGAAACACCTATTGTCGGAAGGTTACCCGAGTGATAATCCCAATGAGCGCCGCCATTTACCGTTTTCCAGATCCCCCCCGAAGGAGCCCCGGCATAGATGATATCCGGATTGGTCCGTTGAAATGCAATGGCATTGATTCGTCCCATTCCGGTTGGCTGAGGCGCTGTTTCATTAACAGGATAGGTTAAAGGGCCTACTTCGCTCCAGCTTCCCCGGGAATCATCGGCAGGGTGCGATAAACAATAATCCTGATATTGATCCAATTCAAAAGATGGCGAAGGCATTATCCCCTGAGCGTTGGCCCTGAATTGATTAAAGTACTCCCATCTTTTGAAGATTTTGTAAATTCCCCGTGTCATTTTAAAACCAGAAGCATCACGAAACCGGTAAAAAGCACGCTGGGTCTCATAAAAATCAGCATCGGGATCCTGCATCATAACATACCAGTTATTTTGCGCTCCCTGTTTTTCAGACATTCTGACCGGGTTTTGTGAAAGCCCGGAAATGACCAATCCAAAACTAATGCACAGAACCAATGAAATTTTTTTCATAATATCAGATTTGAATTACCGGATAGGTTTAGGAAATATCACCAATATCCATCTTCCAACGAACATTATTTCGAATGAAATTCCTAGCCAAGGTATAACCTTTTTTCCGGAATTGGGCCGGATCGGGAAATTTCCTGTAAAATTTATACGGATAGGATCCCGTTATTGATTTTTTTCTTTGAAATCTCCAGGTAAACAGAGACCTTTGTTATATCATTGTGTCGATATCGGCGACAGGCACCACAAAAAACGGAAGCCTGACCATCAGCTACCTGGGTATCAATGGGGGCGCAACCATTCAGGGAAGTGATTTTTGCGAACAGCAAACAAATTAGGAAAGAATATTCCTCTATGGCTGAAGGCCGACCGTGGTTCGTTGTCGTTCATCCATTCAGAATTTTACCCTGATATTTCCGGCTGCCCAAATCAGAATCAGTGCAACGGTGAATGATAAAAGCTGGATACGGTTGGTAAAGATCTGTTTGTCCGATTTTTTTATTTTGGGTTTAGGATTTATTGTCCGGCTGCCAATCAGGGTTACGGCCATATATCCCAGGCTGAGCAAAAATACCGGCCAGTACCAGTTATGAAAAGGCCAGTTGAATCCCAAAAGGATGATAAACCCGAAGAACCATGGTTTTATAAATACTGATATGATGAACCTTCTCTGGGTTTCAGAACCATCGAAGAAAGCCTTCGTATAGGATGCTTTTAAAAACAGCCGGTACCAGAACCGGCTCAGGAATACCAATATCACCAGTACCAACATCGCCAGGATCCCCCTGAGCATAAAACTGTTGACGATCCAAAACAAGGCCATTCCGAATTCGTCAAAAAACAGGGTTCCGGCCAGGATGCCACAGGGGAGAGCATGAATGAATAAGAAAGCCAGCCAGGTTAAAGTGAGCTTGGTTTTCCAGCCGGCCATGTTCAGGTTTTTGAGGAGGAGCAGCAGGATGACACCGGCCACCGATAACAACAGGGGGCCTGACCCGAAAACCAGATATATCATCTCTTCTGACCAACTGGCGCTGCTGTATGAAAAAAAGACGATGTGGAAAAGGCTGTAAAAGAAGGTGATACCAAAGTACCGGAGCAGGAGCATTGTCCATAGGTTCAAGAAAAACTGCATTAAAAGCGCCGAAAACATAAAAATGCACCCTGAGAACAGGCTCAGTTCAAGGAGTGACCAGGAAGACAAGGGGCCTTCTTTCGGTCGGTGGATTCGCGGT
>DYSO01000217.1 GCA_020718225.1 Draconibacterium orientale
TGCCAAAGGCAATCCTTTATGGCTTTCAAACTTGCTTAAAAGGGATAAGCAGTATCTTTTAAACGCCGGAGAACTCATTGTCAGGGTATATCAGGGGCCCCTGGCCTGTATGGTACTTCATCCCCATCAGGGCGCCTGCTGGACCGCTATCGATACACAGCAAACCCTCATCATCCCGGATGTTCATCAATTTGCAGGTCATATTGCATGTGATTCCCGTTCCAAATCAGAAATTGTAGTGCCGGTCACAAATTCCAGGAATGAAATTATCGGGGTGCTCGATGTGGACAGCCATTCGGTGAATTCATTTGATGAGACAGATGCATACTGGCTTGAAAAAGTTGTCGCCCTGATTTACCATTAGATAGTAAAAAACCCTGCTCCATGAGCTTTACTGAATTGTTTTTAATTGCCATCGGCCTTTCCATGGATTGCTTCGCTGTTTCATTAAGCCTGGGTGCAAGCCGCAGGTTTTCATGGAAGGATATTCTGGTTATGTCGTTCCTTTTCGGTATTTTTCAGGGACTTATGCCCATCATCGGGTGGTTGGCCGGAAACAGCCTTCAATCCCTGATTGCATCCGTTGACCATTGGATTGCATTTGGGATACTTGCCTTGATAGGATTGAAAATGATCAGACAGTCAACCCGCCCGGAGAAAGAAAAAGCGCTTTTGGATATCCGGAAAATTTCAGTTTTGATTACGATTGCGCTCGCAACAAGCATCGACGCACTGATTACGGGGGTCGGTTTTGGCTTTATCCGGGTCAATATTCTGAAAGCTTCGATGGTAATTACAATGGTCACCTTTCTGATTTCAATGGCCGGGGCAAAACTGGGTGAACACACAACCTTTATTCCTGCCCGGTGGGCCGAATTTTTCGGGGGGATTGTCCTAATCGGGATCGGATTAAAAATTTTATTAGAACATCTTGCATTCATTTAAACTTCGCAAGAATTATGTAAGTTTGTTGAATTATCCTGAAAGATGAACAACATCCGTGTTACCAAAGAATTCAAATTTGAAGCTGCCCATGCATTGCTGGGTTATGACGGTCCATGTAAAAACGTTCACGGGCACTCCTATGAATTAGCTGTAACTGTCATAGGCAAACCCAACACCGACCTTCAGTCGTCCAAACTGGGAATGGTCATTGATTTTGGCGACCTAAAAAGGATCGTTAAAAGCCATATCATCGACAAATTTGATCACGCTTTTCTTGTCAATTCACAACAGCCAAATAAAGAAATCATCCGTATCGGTGAACCCTTCACCAATATCATTTTTTTACCATACCAACCAACCAGTGAAAATTTTCTGATTGATTTTTCCCATCGGATCAGGCAGCTTTTGCCTTCCGGGGTCAGATTACACAGCATGAAGCTACGCGAAACCAGCAGTTCTTATACCGAGTGGTTTGCGTCAGACAATGAGTAGCTCCGATTTTGCTAAACCATTATAGCTTCCCCATAATATTGATATCGGGGTAAAAACAGAATTAAACCGATTAAGAAGCAGGAGTTACTTCCCGGAATTGTCTTTTTTCGGAAGATATACATCGGCATCCACATCATCGGATGAGATGATGATGATCTCAGCTTGTTCCGGATATAAGTGCCTGTCGTACCAGGAAGGCTGAAATTCTTCATCGAAACCGATGTTGGCCGGTGGAGCGATCTGCAAGAGATAACGACCTGGTTCAACACCAGGAAATTGAAAAAATCCATTATTATCGATCGATTCAGTACGATAATGGTTAACCGAATCCAGGGGCGCCATGGTATCTTTAACCTGAAACAAAATGGCCGTCCCCCCACACAGGCGTGATTCCCCTGCATAAGCATGACCTCTGATTGTAGGATTATCGCTTGTTAAAAAATAGATGATGATAAGGAAAAGAACAACCGTTGCCCCGGAAATGAATGCAAGCCGTTTGATCATCTGAGGTGAAAAATATGTAAAATCGGTCAGCCGGGTCCAAAATTTTTCAGCGGCTGGTTGAGGATGAAGGGTAATCTTTAATTCATCCCAGACCCTGTCGGGAGGGTTTACCGAATAATCGGAAAACGATTGCCTGAATTTCTCTTCTATGTAATCAGGTTTTTCCATGGTCACTATTTGTCCATAAACCCCATCTCTGAGAGTTTTTGCCTTATTAATGCCTTTGCCCGGTGAAGCTGTGATTTGGAAGTATTCTCCGGGATCCCAAGAATTTCTCCTATTTCGTAATGACTGTATCCTTCCATGACAAAGAGGTTAAAAACCGTTCGGAAACCTACGGGGAGTTCGCGAATTACCCCGAGCAGCTCTTCCGTTGTTAACATAGACAGTGCGTCCTCCGAAATAGTTGCATTATAAGTTGCTTCCCGGAGATCAACTTCATGATGGAACTTACATTGTTTTTTATAATAATTGATGGCAGTGGTGATGATGGTACGTCGGATCCATCCGTCGAGGGATCCTTCTCCCCGGTAATTATGCAATTTGGCAAAGACGCGTAAAAAACCCTCCTGCAGAATATCTTCTGCATCGGTACTATTGCCTGCAAAACGCAAACAAATTCCAAACATCTTTGGTGCAAAACGGTTGTAAAATAATTTTTGAGAAGCCATTTCCCGTCTTAAACAACGGGTTACCAAATCTTGGTCGGTATCCATTAATGGCAAAATATTCAGTTTTTGGTAGTAAATGTAAATCTTTTTTTCAAATCCGCTTCAGAAATTAAAAAAATCTTAAAATTTACACAATAAAAAGACCAAACCTCTTACAGGGTGGCCTTGAATTTTTCAAAATTATGTTCAAAAAACAATCGCCCCTTTTCACTTAATATTCCTTGCTGGTGATAAATAAAAATTTCATGAAAAATGGTAAAAGAGGTGATCTCTTTAAAAGTGAACATATCGTTGGTAAGGAAACTTTCGGTCCAGAATACATGTAACCGTGCGATGGTCCTGGCATTCAATTCCTTTCTAAAAAAACCCTCTTTTTTTCCTTTCAGCAAATTTTCATGTATGGACTCATACATTCGTTTGCGCCTGAAATCTTTAATTCTGATACATAAATCAGGGTAATATTTCCGCAAATCATATTCCATCGCGGGATTATAATTGCGGTACGTGTCATGGATCATCTTATACACTTCAAACATTTCTTCGATGGCATTCAGATCTTTTCCTTTCAAAGCATTCAGAACGTCACAACGGGAATCCTGTTCCAACAGAAACACTTGTCGCACCAGGTCTTCCTTATCAGTGAAGTTTTCATAAAGGGTTTTTTTGGAAATACCAATATGGGAAGCGACATCATCCATTGTTACGCTTTTAATCCCATAACGATGGTAAAGTTTATTTACCTGATCAAGAATATACAACCTCTTTTGTTCCATAATGCAAAGATACAAACATGGAAACGTTATTGTACCAAAAAGTTTTTTCAGTTCATAATATCACTATCTTTGTGCCCCAAAGAAACCATTATAATAAATGGCCAATTCCATAAAAGGTCTGTTTTGACCAAATAATTTCACCCATCACAGATTTTCACGTCAATAATTGACCGTATTTCACTTTTGGGATTTTTCA
>DYSO01000060.1 GCA_020718225.1 Draconibacterium orientale
TTTACCATGAGCATGTAAAACAAACTTTCCGGTTGCGTCGCCCGCCACGACCATATCCTCATGGGAAAGAATGGAAGAATCAGTTTCAACGGTTGATGCAGCCTTTTCTGAATTTGGAAATCTTTCCCGGCGATATCCTCCTCCTATTGTCCGACTACATGAAAAACCCCAGAGCTTCTTCTTCGGCCGATCAAAAACTGGCCAAAGCCATACAGGGATGCGATCCTCCCGGCACAACCCTCCGATTGGAAGAGCTTCCGTTTGATGCTGTTTTCAGCCTGCATGGAAAAAAGACGTTCAGAAAAAAAGAAAAACGCAGGACCCGTTATCGATGTATTTGCCTTACTACCAACCGTATCTATCTTGTCAGCGCAGGCGCCCCGGTAATTGTCGTAAATCGTAAATCGTAAATCGTAAATCGTAAATCTTTTTCTTATGTTTGTATAAATTTTAAAAAACTACAAGATGGCAAAGTCGAAACACAACTTTTGTGTGATTATGGCGGGGGGCATCGGCGCCCGTTTCTGGCCTATGAGCCGCACTTCCCACCCCAAACAATTTATCGATATTCTTGGAACAGGCGAAACCCTGATCCAGCAAACATACCAACGTTTCAAACGGATATGCCCGAAAGAAAACATATATATCGTTACCAACGAAATATACAATGACCTGGTCCGGGAGCAGATTCCCGAGCTGGCCCCGCAACAGATACTACTGGAACCATCGCGCCGCAATACAGCGCCGTGTATTGCTTATGCCAACTATTGTATCCTTGCCCGCGATCCGGATGCACGCATCGTTGTTGCCCCGTCGGACCATATTATTCTGAATGAACCGCTGTTTTTACAAAACATCCTGTCGGCCCTGGAAGCTGCTTCCGAAAACGATTGGCTGCTAACCCTCGGATTACGCCCCAGCCGTCCCGATACCGGATATGGATATATCCAATACATGGAAGAAAAAACCAACGTTTACCCGAAGGAGAAACACATTAAAAAAGTTAAGACCTTTACCGAAAAACCCAACCTCGAACTTGCCGAAACTTTTCTTAAATGTGGTGATTTTTTATGGAACTCCGGAATTTTTATCTGGTCTCTGAAAAGCATCATGAAAGCCTTTAACCAGTTCTTGCCCGAAGTTGATATTCTTTTCAAACAGGGAACCGGTAAATACGGGACAGCAGCAGAAAAAGAATTTATAAGTAACACTTATGCCGTCTGTAAAAGCATATCCATTGACTATGGCGTCATGGAGCCGGCAACAAACGTCTATGTACTGGCTGCCGATTTTGGCTGGTCCGATCTGGGCACATGGGGTTCACTTTACGAAAATCGCCCCCGGGACAATAACGGCAATACCGTAGTTGGTAAAAATGTGATGATTTACGAATCAACCAACTGTATCGTCAATATGCCCAACGAAAAAGTGGTCGTTTTGGAAGGGTTGAACGATTATATTGTGGTTGACTCAGACAATGTTTTACTTGTTTGCCGAAAATCGGATGAGCAACAAATACGGCAATATGTCAATGACGTTATGCTTGAAAAAGGAGAAAAATATGTATAAAAAAAAGCCCGGGAAACCGGGCTTTTTTATGGGTTGGTTATTTTAGATATTGGCTCAGGAATTTCTCCATGGCCCGATAAAAATCAAACCTGTTTTCTTCATTGTGAAACCCATGGCCTTCATTATCCTTGATCATATATTCAACAGTAATCCCGCGTTTTTTCAGGGCATCAACCATTTGATCGGATTCGGCAATGTTGACACGAGGGTCGTTTTTTCCTTGTGCAACAAACAATGGGGTTTTCATTTTGTCGGCATTCAGGGCCGGCGATGTTGCAACAAACTGGAGACTGTCGGTTATCGGGTTCCCAACCATTTCATACATCATGTCGAGCATGGGTTTCCAATAAGGAGGAATGGTCTTGAGAAAGGTAAATAAATTGGAAACGCCTACATAATCAACCGCTGCGGCATACAGACCGGGCTCTCTCACGATGCCCTGAAGAGTAGCATACCCGCCATAACTGCCACCATAAATGGCAATCCGTTTTGGATCGGCAATCCCTTTATCGATCAGCCACTTTGTTCCATCGGTGACATCGTCCTGCATGGTAAGTCCCCATTGTTTGAACGACTTTTCCCAGAAATTACGCCCATAACCGGTTGATCCCCGGAAATTCATCTGAAGGACCGCATATCCACGGTTGGCGAGGAATTGAATCTCGGGATTAAAATACCACCCATCGCGAGCCCATGGCCCTCCATGAGGATTGACAACAACCGGGAGGTTTTTGGCTGTTTCCATGGTATAACCCACCGGAAGGGTGATATACCCGTTGATTTTCAAACTGTCCCTTGTTAAATATTCAACGGGCTCCATCGTGGCCAGTTCATCCTCTTTTAACCAGGGGGCTATCTCTGCAATTTTCTGCAGGGTGTCTTTCGTTTTATCATATACGTAATAACCGCCGAGCGACCGGTCACTGTAAGCGCGGATCATAAATTTATCTTCCGCTCGGGTAAGGGAAGTGATGCCAAAAGAGTAATTGCCAAGTTGTTTTTGTATTTTCTCATACATCTGTTTACCCTCTTCGTCAAGATAGTATCGTTCCAGCTTCCATGATTCATAGTTAACGGCAATCAGTTTCTTGTTGAGCCTCGACCAGGTTAGGTCGCTCACATCATAATCTTTGTTTTCATAGACCAGTTCAAGCTCTTTTCCATTGGCAATATCGAATACCACAATGGCCGCTTTATCCCTCCCAAGGTTCGAAGCAGCAAAAATATTTTTGTTGTCGAATGTGAATAACAGGGGGGATACCGATTCTTTAAAATTGGTTGTAAGTACCGGTTTGAATTTATCTGACTCTTTTTCACGGTAGAGCAATTGGGTGTTGATGCCGTCAACAATGGCAGTGGCGGCACGCAATTTACCGGCATGATCAAGAATCCATCCCTGGATGTTTCCCGGATTTTCAGCTAAAAGTTTCATTTCTCCGGTGATGATATTTAACCTGTATGGATCGAAAACTTCAGGGTTTCGTTTATTCAGGCCAATGATCAATTCATCAGGAAAGTCATAAAGATCATCGATGATTTCGGTCCGTACCTTGGGAAAATCGGTAAAACACTTTAGGTTTGAGCCATCTGTGTTCACCCCGTAAAGTTTAAAGTTTTCATCCCCTCCGGTGTCTTTTAAAAATACAATACGGGTTGGGCTTTTCCAGAAATACCCTGCAATATCACGGTCTTTTTCTGAAGTTAACCGGATGGCAGTGTCACTGCCAATCTCCTGTACAAAAATGTTCATCCGGCTTTCATAAGGACCCATAAATGAAAAATATTTTCCATCGGGCGAAATCTGAAACCTTGATTTTTCAGGGTTTTTAAAGAAATCCTCAAGAGGAATTTGACGTACCTGCATCGGTTTGTTTTGTTTACAGCCACTTATAAAAAAGGTGCCGAAAATGAAACCTCCTAAAAGGAGGAGCATAAAAAAACGTGTTTTCATGGGCTTTTATTTTTTTTCAATATTAAGAATTTTTTTCCTGATGCTCCTCAGTTTTCGATAACCCTGCATGTTTCTTCTGTAAATTCGCTCTTCGTCCTGATGAAAAATCCTATACCTTTGATATCCAGATCAAAATATATTAACCAATGAACCGTTATTTTTAAAACCAAGTTCTGTGGATATCTACCTCCGGAAAAAGCGATGGAAATTTATTTTATTTGCCACCGCCATCGTAATCGTTTCAGCATCTCTGTATTATACCAATATTCTGGTCAACGAAATCAGAAAAGAGGAACGAAAGAATGTACAAATCTGGGCAGATGCCATTTATAAAAAAGCCGACCTGGTAAATTATACCAACAATCTTTTTGAAGAACTTAAAAACGAAGAACGGAAACGGGTTTCAATTGTTGCTGAAGCCCAGCGCCGGATTTTAACAGCAACCTCTAACGAAGACCTGAATTTTTTTCTCAGTATCATTGGCGAAAATACAACCATTCCGGTGATTGTAACCAACGACTCAGGCGTTATCATGACCTCCCGCAATACCCATCTTGACAGTCAGATTACAAAATTGGAGGGGAAACTGTTAGAAGAATTTTCAATTTATCCACCCATCGTGGTAAACTATATCTATAACAGAAAAATCTATCTTTATTATAAAGATTCCAACATTTTTGCCGAGCTGAAACTGGTACTCGACGACCTGATCCGCTCTTTCTTTTCGGAAGTTGTGCTGAATTCTGCTTCCGTCCCCGTTATCATTACCGACAGTACCAGGGCAAAGCCTTTTGCTTATGGCAATATCCCGGCCAATAAAATGCAGGATAAAAGGTGGGTCAGGCAAACCCTCGACCAGATGGCTTCTCAAAACACACCCATTAAAATTGACCTGGCCGGCACCGGGATACATTATATCTATTATCAGGATTCCTTCCTTCTTTTACAATTAAAATACTATCCGGTTGTACAATTTGGCGTGATTGCCATTTTTTTGTTAATTGCATACCTTTTATTCAGTTATGCGCGGAAGTCGGAACAAAACCAGGTTTGGGTCGGTATGGCGAAAGAAACAGCGCACCAGTTAGGAACCCCGTTGTCATCGATGATAGCCTGGATGGAGTTACTCAAGCTGAAAGGGCTGGATGCTGAAACCATCAGCGAAATAGAAAAAGATGTACAACGATTGGAAACCATAACCGACCGGTTTTCAAAAATTGGTTCTGCCGCACGGCTTGAAAAGGCAAACATCATAGAGATGATCCATGACACTGTCAATTATATCCGTTCACGTACCTCGCCAAAGGTCACCTTTACGGTATATCCGGCTGCTTCAACAGAACTCTTAGTCCCCTTAAACCGTCACCTTTTTGAATGGGTCATCGAAAACCTCTGTAAAAATGCGGTCGATGCCATGGAGGGAAGCGGTATTGTCAACATTGATATTTCGGAAGATTCCGATCACATTCACATCGATGTGACCGATACGGGCAAAGGAATCCCGAAATCAAGGTTTAAAACCATTTTTCATCCCGGGTTTACAAGCAAAAAAAGAGGCTGGGGATTGGGACTGACCCTATCCAAACGAATTGTTGAAAATTACCATGCCGGTAAAATATTTGTGAAATCCTCTACATTAAACAAAGGGACCACCTTTCGCATTATTCTGAAAAAATAGTAATCTTGGCCGGCATTTATATCCATATTCCATTTTGTAAGCACAAATGCCATTATTGTAATTTCTTTTCACCTGCTTCAACAAAATACAGGGAACCTTTTCTGGCAGCGATAAATAAGGAAATACAGCTGCGGGCTGATTATCTGGAAGGTGAACCCGTTAACACCATCTATTTTGGCGGAGGGACACCTTCGCTATACCAGCCTGTAGTGTTGCAGGAAATTGTCGAGATGCTTATGGTTCATGCCCAACCCTGGAGTCCCGTTCACAAGGCAAAATCCCAGCTCCCGGCTTCACTTTCACCGGAGGGTTCGAAAGGCCTCAATCATTTACCGCTGACTCCGGGTGAAATGGATGAAAATAAACGGGAAATTACCATGGAAATGAATCCGGAAGATGTTACCAAATCCTTTGTGAATGAATTGAAGCATACCTCCTTCAACAGGTTCAGCATCGGGATCCAATCATTTTCTGACGATGAACTGGTTTGGCTGAACAGATCGCATTCATCCGATCAGGCGCTTCAGGCCGTGAGAAAACTTCAGGAAGCCGGATTTGAAAACATCAGCATTGACCTGATTTATGGTATTCCACACTCCACAGATATAAACTGGAAACAGAATCTCGAAACCGCCTTTTCGCTGAAAGTGCCGCATGTTTCGGCCTATGCGCTTACTGTTGAACCAGGGACCCCGCTGGCCTGGATGGTAAAAAACAGGAGAACCATACCAGTGAATGAAAAATCGCAGGTTTCACAATTTAAACTCTTGATGAAAATGGCCCGCCACCATGGTTTTCATCAGTATGAAATTTCAAATTTTTCTTTTCCTGGACGGTATTCAATACACAATACCAATTATTGGAAGGCCATACCCTATCTCGGTCTGGGGCCATCGGCACACAGCTACAACAGAAAATCCCGGCGCTGGAATATTTCCAGCATTTCAGGATATATTGAACACCTTAACAGAGGCACCTGTTATTTTGAGGAAGAGACCCTGGCCCCGGTTCAGAAATACAATGAATATGTGATGACTTCACTCCGGACGATGTGGGGCTGTAGCCGGCAAAAAATCATGTCTGATTTCGGGACCACATTTTATAATTCTTTTATGAACTCCCTTGGGCCATTATTGACACAGGGTCTGTTGAAGGAATCACAAGGAGTTTATTACTTGACAGGTAAAGGAAAATTGTTTGCCGATGGAGTGGCGTCGTCGTTGTTTCTGGTACCGCGGTGATAAAAATGGCACAATAGGCTTTATCCTTCCCGGGATCAATCGAGTACGAGCATTTTTTTAGTCCCCCGGATATGGTCATTGGTTTTTAAGGTTACATAGAGAAATCCATGTGCATTACCTTTCCCGACAAATGGTAAGGTATGATACCCTTTCTCCTGAAAGCCATCGTATAATGTACCGGTTAATTGTCCCTGGGCATTGTACACCGACAGGGTAACCCATCCGGGTTCATCAACGAAATAGGTAATCGAAGTATGTTGTGTGAATGGATTGGGATAAATATTCAGTATCATAGGACCACCAGCAGGATTTTTTTCTGTTTCATCAACGGAAACAACCATCTCCATTGGTTTTCTGTAAATTCCCCCCCCTGATTTTTCCGGAGTGGTAACCCCTAAAAACATATGTGTCGAATTTACAGTTGCACATGTGATCTCGCCTTCGGGCAAACCAGTGAGGTCAATGGGAAAAAAGCTCATCAGGTTTTCTGAATAATAACCATGTTCCCCAAAGGTAAAAATATAAAATCCGGTGGGGGAAAGGGGTGATTGTATAATCATTACAGTATTCAACATATCTCCTGGTATCAGTGCCATCCAGTTTTCCCCCAGATCAAGGCTCATGAACAATCCGCCATGGGTTGCAATGAGGACCATGGTCCCTAATCCGGTCAGCTTTTTGACCAGCAGGGCATTTCCTGTAAGTCCGTTGTTTTTTTCGGTCCAGGTCGACAGATTGTCTAATGAATAATATACCCCTCCATTGGTCGCTATTACTGAATAATTTATGGAACCATCTGAATAACCCCCAATGTCATTAATGGTAAGTCCGCTTCCTGAAATACCCGTATTTCTTGGGGTCCAGGGACCGGAGTAGTCGGGAGAGGTGAAAACTCCGCCGCCATTGGTGCCGATTGCCCATTCGGCATCATCGTCGTTCCCAAACCAGAAGTATCGGATATCGGTATTGGTCAGGCCGGTCGATGTGCAATTTTCGTAGGTTGTTAAATTTTGGGTGAAATAGGGCCCGTTTGCGGTAGCGACAAAAACACAGGCGCTGATGGGACCGGGCCTAATGTCGTTGATATCAAGGTTTCCCAGGTTTCAGTTTATGGCAGTCCAGTTTGACCCGTTATCCAGGGTCCTGAACAGGCCGCCTCCATAAGCGCCAAGATAAACAGTATCAATAAAAGAGAACATGGATGTTTGAGGGAAGTTTCCCAAACCGGCGCCAACCGGTACCCATTGGGCTGCTAATGAACTGGCGCATAAAGCAAAAATAATGATCATTACTTGTTTTTTCATTGATTGTTCCTCCATGGATTTAATGGTTAAATTTGCAAAGAAAAAAAGGAGATGGAGTGATCCGGAAGTGCATTTATTGGCCCGGCGAAATCAGATCATAAAGCAAAGATAAACGATCAAAACCCAAAAGTCAAACTCTAATATATTTTCCGGTCGTTTTCTGTAGAAACCGGGCTTTTACTTGTTGTAAAAACACAGATAATTAATAAAATACAAAATTCCTTAACATGTTAGAAAAACTCAACAAACACAAATGGTGGCTCATAGTGACCATCGGGATTGCCATGGCGCTGTACATTATTCTTACTTAGCAGGGGGTAAAGTTTCTTGAAGCAGGGCAGAGTATTACCCGTTTCAGAAGCGATCAGGGCAGGTGTTTTTTATTAAAGGTTTCTTCCCCGGTTTTTTCGATTTCGGCAATCATACGGGTTGTAACGGAAACAATATAATCTTTCTGTTTGCTGAAATGGATGAACATGGCTGCAAGGTTTACCGCAGCCTCAATTCCCTTAGGGTTCCGGAAAATTACCGTGAAAAACATCTTCCAGTAAAGAGAGCCGGTCGCTTTATTAAACCCTGCCCGCCGGCATACACGGAGGAAGGAACGCATATAAATTAACCAGGTCATAAACCCGGGTTTGTGCAGATACTTTGGACGGATTGTCAATCCGGTATAAACAACCCTGTGATAATAGTTGACAGGTTCGAAAATAGCCTCGATGACTCTGATATAATTGGAAAGAAGTTGAACGCGGGGGATGCGTGTTTTAAAATTGAGCCCACTGGTCATCTGATCAATGTCCGATTCACTTACTGATTTTGCCGCCATTTGGAAAAGCCTTCCTTCCGATTGCAGACGACGGGTGAGTTGTGTGTTTGGCAAGGCGTACAACAAACCGATCATAGTCATGGTGATGCCTGACTGCTGAATCGAATCGACCATATGTTTAACAATGGCCGGGCTTTCGCTGTCGAAGCCCATGATGTATCCGCCGTTGCTCACCATGCCGTAGGATAAAATTTTCCGTACCACCTCTTCGATAGGCCGGTTCAGGTTTTGTGTTTTCTGGTTCAGCGCCAGGGTCTCGTCTTCGGGGGTTTCAATGCCAAGGAATACATACCTGAAATCAACATCCTTCATGAGCTGTAGCAACTCATCATCATCGGCCAGGTTGACAGAGGCTTCTGTGGTGAAATAAAAGGGATGGTGCCGTTTTTCCAGCCATATTTTCATATCTTGCAATAAGGATTTGACTTTTTTCTTATTGCCGATAAAATTATCGTCAACCATGTCAATATGTCCACGGTAACCCAGATCGTATAATGCTTCCATCTCACGGATCAATTGTTCGTTGGTTTTATATCGCGGGATCCGGCCATAGAGTTCGATTACATCACAAAATTCACAATTGAACGGGCATCCCCGGATGAATTGTAACCCAATCATGATATAATTACGGAAATGGATCAGGTCGAACCGGGGAACCACAGCAACCTTCATATTGGCTTTTTCAACTGAAAAATACCGGCCCCTGGTCGCCCCGGCAGCAAGATCACTCAGGAACGCAGGGATGGTCACCTCTCCTTCGCCAAGGACCAAAAAATCAGCTTCTTTATATAAATCGGGTTGGGACGTGGGATCCGGGCCCCCGACAACAACGGGCCGGTTCAGTCGGTGTGCCCGCTGAATAAAATCCAGCATGCTGTTTTGCTGGGGAAGCATTCCACCGGTGCAAACAACATCTGCCCATAACAGATCTTCATCAAGCAATGGTTCTACATTTTCATCAATTAACCGAAATGTCCACCACTGAGGCAAAAGTGCCGCAACCGTGAGTAAACCAAGTGGGGCGGCCGGGTATTTTGCCCCAACAATGTGGCATACATCCAGATAATTCCAAAAACTATAGGCAGAAAATTTTGTTTGGACCAACAAACAGTTACTTGCCCCGCTATACAAATCCCCCATGACAATCGTTCTCCCTTGTTAAATCAATTGATAAACACCCACGGAAATGCCATTGTCCCGAATTCCAAAACAAGCCGCAACATCTGCCCACCCTCTATAGGGGAGATGGGGTGGGTGCTAATAAAAAATAAACGGTAATTTACCGGATATATTATTATTCAATGAAGCGGTTGATTATTATTGGTAAATTGTACCCCGAAACCAACTACATCCAATTAAACAATAAAAGTATGAAATTCAATGCAAAACAAATTTCGGAATTGATCCATGGAGTTATTGATGGCGATCCGGAAGTCATCATTGAGAAGGTATCAAAAATAGAAGAGGGAGAAGGCGGATCCATCTCTTTTCTTTCAAATCCGCTTTATACTCCATATATTTATAAAACAGAAGCATCCATTGTTATTGTTAACAAATCGTTTATCGCGGAACATCCCGTTAAACCTACCCTCATCCGGGTGGAAAGCGCCGAAGTGGCATTTGCAAAATTATTGGAAATGTATAACCAGATAAAAGATAATAAAAGCGGAATTTCGAAACAATGTTTTATTGATAACTCGGCCCATCTGGGTGATAATTTATATATCGGAGAATATTCCTGGATTGGCGAAAACACATGGATTGGGAACAACGTTAAAGTCCATCCGCAGGTTTATATTGGCGATAATACCAGGATTGGCGATAACACAGTGCTCTATCCCGGGGTGAAGATCTATTCCGACAACATCATTGGAAAAAACTGTATCTTCCATGCCGGCGTTGTGATCGGAAGTGACGGGTTCCGGTTTGCTCCCGGTAATGAGTGGAATAAAAAAATACCACAGATCGGTAATGTGGTGATTGAAGATGATGTGGAGATGGGCGCCAATTGTGCTGTTGACCGGGCCACCTTAGGCTCGACAATCATCCGGAAGGGGGTAAAACTGGATAACCTGGTCCATATTGCCCATAATTGCGAAATCGGAGAAAACACCTATATCGCTGCTGCCACTGGCATTGCAGGGTCAACGAAATTGGGAAAAAACTGCCTGATCAGCGGACATGTTGCCATGGCCCCGCACCTGACTATTGCCGATAATACATCGATGGGAGGGGCCACCGGTGTGTCAAAAAGCCTGACTAAACCCGGGCTCAGCTATCTTGGCTCCCCGGCCATGGAAGTTTCGAAATTCAGAAGATCAATCGTCCATTTCCGGAACCTTCCCCAGATTGTTGAACGGATTGAGAAACTGGAAAAGGAACGGAAAACAGAACCTGTCATGAAGAATGGAAAATAGTCTGTTTTTAAACATGTTTTTTGAAACATTCGAATGAAATTGTAAAACGTTAACCCATAATTATAACCCCATGAAAACAAAATTCAATTACATCCCTTTCATTGCATTCTTTTTTATCGGATTTGCAGTAATTATGTTGCCATTTTCTCTTCAGGCACAAAGAAAAGAGGAACGCCCTGCAGCGAAAAAGGAAAGATCAACCATTTCAAAACCCGCCACAAAAAGCGGTAATATGAGTAGAACGAAAGATCAGAAACCAGCATCCGGCAATAAACCAACCAACAAATCTGTATCCGGTGATAAAAATCAACAAGAGAAGGCAACAGATACAAAAAAAAGTGAATCTGGTAATACTAAAACCAGTGATAACAAGATCTCAACGGGTAACAAAACCAATGTTAGCGGGAATGAAGTGAACATCGACAACAGTAAAAAAAATGTAAACATTGACAACAGTAAGAACGTAAATGTCAATGTTAATAAAAATACTGTGGTTGTAGCCAACCCCAGGCCATATACCCGTCCACCCTATTCTTATGGTGGCCACAGTTACTATGCATACCATCCTTACCATTACCACCCCTACCATCCTTATGTCTGGGGACCCGTATGGCACCCCTGGGGCTTTTTTGTTGCCACCATTGCGGCTACCGCTATCATTGTAACCATTGCAAACCAGCAATACCATTACGACCAGGGGGTTTATTATGTAGCAGGAAGCAATGGGTATACGGTAGTGCCTGCTCCTGTCGGAGCAACCATTGTTACCCTGCCTCCGGGATCCCAAACGGTTGTCATAAACGAAACAACAAACAACTATTATTATGGTGGGACCTATTACGAGAAAAAACCGGAAGGATATGTGGTCGTGCCGCCGACTGCAGGGGCTGTGGTGGAAAACCTGCCGGATGGAGGGAAAGAAGTTAAAATCGGTGAAGTGACTTACGTGCAGGTCGGGGAGACTTATTATCAGCCCATTGTACAGGATGGAAAAAACATGTATGAGGTTGTTGATGTGAAAGCAGATAAATAAACACAACTTTGTTAATAGAAACCACCCCTGAAAAGAATTTCTATGAAAAAACTTCTGATTTTTTTGCTTTTTCTCGGATTGTTTTCCCCTTTACAGTCACAGGAGAAAGCATATGATACCATCGCTATTGTGACCCTCGATCACATGAGTGCTATCCTGGGAGATCTTGTTTCATGCCGGTTCAACCTTGAGATTGAAAGTGATCTTTCCGATCCCGACTTCGGGGTGATAACCAATCATGAAACCTGCGATGTTTCCTTTGACGGACCGCATAAAATGTTGATGCACATCAAGGGCGACAAAGGGCATCGGGGATATTGGTACAATGGGAGAACACTTACCTGGTACTCATTTACCGAAAATAATTATGTGGTGATCGATGCCCCGGACAACACCATCGACATGATCGATTCGGTAAACGATACTTATGGAATTGATTTTCCGGCCGCAGATTTTTTCTATCCTGCCTTTACCGACGACCTGATTAGCCAGAGCGATTACATTGCATACAAAGGGAAAACCCGGTTGAAGGATAAAAGCTGTTTACAGATTGTGGCAAAAAACAAGAAAATGACCATGCAATTCTGGATATCGGACGAGATGATGTTCCTGCCAATGAAAATGGTCATCGTCTATAATGACAAATCCCGTATTCACCGGTACGAAGCTACATTCTCCGACTGGCAGGTCAACCCGGGACTTCCATCGGCCATGTTTGAGTTTGCGATTCCTACAGGGGCGAAGCAGGTGTCCATTCTTCCGCAAAAAACAAAATAGCTTTAACTGGTTTAACAATTCAAGATATGAAAACATCCATTCCATTTTTTTCTCTGATTCTGTTACTCCTAACAATGGTGATTTTCTTTTTTCCGGAACCGCTCCTGGCACAGCGGATGGGCCATGCCGGAGGGGGCACACGCATGGGAGGAGGAGGTAACCGTTCAATCAACGGCGGCAGCAGGACATCTGCAAACAGGCCTCCTTCAAACAATACATGGAACCGGCAATCAACCGGATCACGCAATATGAATCCCGGCATACGACAGGGAACAAGCGCCGGAACCCGCGATGTGAATACGGGTAAACGCCAGGACAACACATCAGGCACCCGCAATATCAATACAGGCGACAGGACCAGCATCAGCAACAGCCGGCAAAATACCAATATCAACATCAACAGCAACCGGAATGTGGTTGTACGGCCAAATCCAAGGCCTTATCCGCGACCTCCTTATGTTTATGGTGGTTTCAGATATTCATGTTATCATCCCTATGTATACCACCCATTTCACCCCTTTTACTGGGGCCCGATGTGGCACCCGTGGGGCTTTTTTGTGACCACGATGGCCGTTACTGCTATATCAATCACGGTCGCCAGCCAGCAATATTATTACGATCAGGGGGTATATTATATATCCGGCAATGGTGGCTATACAGTAGTGCCAGCTCCTGTTGGAGCTACAATAACAACCCTGCCTCCCGGAAACCAAACGGTGGTGATTAACGAAACTACCAACAACTATTATTACGGGGGCACTTATTATGAAAAAACCGGGAACAATTATACCGTTGTACCTCCGACAGCCGGCGCTGTAGTGGAAAACCTGCCCGAAGGGGGAAAAGAGGTAAAAATCGGTGAAGTTACATACGTACAGGTGGGTGAAACCTATTACCAGCCCATCGTGCAGGACGGAAAAAACATGTACGAAGTCGTTGATGTTAAAGAAGGCTCTTGAACGGTCTGAGCGGGAACAAGGGAATCGATAATTATCTCATTGTTCATACAGGCCGTTAATGGATTTGCTTGGTTAAGGGTTTGGATTGAAGGCATTGGCATCGCCGTAACACAGACCGTAGAAATCGAAGGTAACAATACTTCCGTTGATGGTTACTGGAGGATTGTCGAATAGCCAATCTCATACGGTAATGGTTATGCCAGCAAGTGGACTCTGTGTACCATAGTACCTTACATCTAATATTCTTGTATTAATTGGCAAAAATTCCAAAAAACAAATTCCAACTCAAATTCAGGTGAGTTTGTTTGTACTTTACTTGTTATTTGTATTTTATTTGTTATTTGTATTTTGAAATTTGCTATTTGTTTGGTTGTGGCTTGTCCACGTTAGGGTTTTTCAGTTTAATGGCTGATAAATACTATTCATTGGAATTAAATCGGATTTATTCATTCAACAACTCCTTAACCGCTGCTTCAATTTGCTGATCATGCCCTGAAGAGAGGACCCCGGGATCATTCCAGATCCTGATATCCGGTTCCATCTGATTGTTTTCACAAAATTTTCCGTCGGGGGTACGCCACCCGCCCATGGGAATTCCAAATACAAGGGTAGGATCGATCTGTCTTTCCCACCAAACAAAAGTACCTGTACCTGGAACCGGCATCCCAACTGTTTTTCCGGTGCTTTTCAACCTATAGGCTACCGGGAACAAATGAGCATCTGAATAATTGCTCTCCCCAATCACAACAACGGTAGGTTTTACCCATTTGTCATAAGGTTCTGAACCAATATATTGGCCGTGAGGAACGATGTCCATATATTTTTTTCCGCTGAGAAAATCGGAAAGTTGTTCATGTATATTACCACCCCCGTTGAAACGGGTATCCACGATCAGGGCCTTTTTCTCAAAATTGCGCCCAAGGGCCTCTTCAAAAACAACCCGCATACTGGCATCATCCATCGAACGGACATGAACGTACCCGATCAAGCCCCCGGAAAGACTATCTGTTTCATGACGGCGGTTTTTAACCCAACGTTTATAAAGCAATTCATTGGCTTCCCCCAAATCAATCGGTTTTACATGCTCATCCCACCGCTTACCGGTAGCGGGATCATAGATCGAGAGCAGGGTCAGCTTTCCGGTTTTACGGTTCAACAATCGGTAAAAATCAATTGAATCACCAATCGGGTCCCCGTCTATCTTTTCAAGGACCACTCCAGGTTTTACATTGGAAAATGCTTTATCAACCGGACCCCCTTCCACCACCACGGTAATTTTCAATCCAGGCCCCTGGTAATCGTAGTCAAAAAATAACCCTAGGTCGGCTGTCTGGTCCGTATTCGGCTTTCCTGCATTATAACCGCACCCGGTATGAGAAGCATTCATTTCGCCCAACATCTCACTGAGCATTTCTGCAAAATCGTAATTGTTGCTGATGTAAGGCAGAAACTTCTTGTACTCCTGATAATAATAATCCCAGTCAACCCCCTGCATGTCCTCCACATAGAATTTTTCCTTGAATTGACGCCAACTGTGGTCGAAAATATAATTTCGCTCGTCGGCCGGTTTTACGACCATCTCTCCATTTGTCTTTAAAGGCTCTGATTTACCACCCTCCACCTCTACCTTCATCGGTTTGCCGTCAGCAAAAACAAGAATGAACTTTCCATCGGGCGACAGTTCCATCCCGGGTCGTTTAACACCAAGTTTGGCTAATAATTTTGTCTCTTTTGTACGAAACTCGGTCACCCATAAATCATTATCCTTTTCAAAACGGGTCATATAAAACAGTTTTTCGCCATCTTTCGAAAGCAACCAATCCCCGACAGGGGATGTATGCACCGTAAGCTTAATCTTACGATCAGTCAGATTTTCCAGGTCGATCACTACTTTTACAGAATCTTTATCCAAGGTTTCTAAAGAATCATTCTTACTCTTTTTCTCATGGGCAGCTGATTTTTCTACTTCTGGTTTTTTCTTCTCTTTTTTTGCTTTTTCTTCCTGGTCCTTAAGCAAAGCAAGTTCTTCTTTCGAAAGCCGGAATCGGTCAAATGAGGCCTTGGTAAAAAACATGGCAAATACATCGGAACTCGAGATATTGCCCCCCTGCTGGCGGTCGCCGTCCCGGTTACTTCCCCACACCATCATCTTTCCATCTGCCGACCATTTCGGCAAATAATCATCGTAACCACTCAGGGTTAGGTTTAGGATATTTCCGGTCCCATCGGCTGAAACCAGTCCCACTTCAGGAGTGAAAATCCGGTCGGGAAATGCAAAACTGACCAGGAACCATTTACTGTCAGGCGACCATTGGTAATACTGATCACCGTCGGCATAAGAATAATTGAACCGGGCAGGCATGATCAGCCGGGTCTTTCTGGTGGTCAGGTTAACCACTTTCAATATGACCCGATTTTCAAGATATGCCACCTCTTTGCCATCAGGCGAATATTCAGGCTGGAACTCTTCCGCTCCCGTAGCAACCAGTGGTTCTTCTTTCAGTATTGTAGAAGCATAAAAATAGGGTTCCTCTGCACGGAGGATGGAGGTTGTATAAATATTCCAACTGTTCCCGGTTTCAGCAGCGTAGACCAGCGAACGCCCATCTGGGCTGAAACTTACACTGCGTTCCTGATACGGAGTATTGGTAATGCGTTTGGTAAAACCACCATCGATACTGCTTACGAAGACCTCCCCCCGAAAAACATAGACATATTCTTTTCCATTTGGAGAAAGCCTGAGTTCAGTAAATCCATCGCTCACAGGAACAATCCGTTCCTGAGGAGATCGACCATCGGCCAGGATGGTCACCGGTATTTTAACAGGGTTTTCACCAGGACGCAATGTATATATCTCCCCGTCATAAGTAAAGCAAAGAGTATTGTCGTTGCTTATCGTCAGAAACCGGATGGGATTTTTTGTAAAATGGGTCAGGGGAGTCGCAATTAAAGGATCATCAAGTGAACTTTTAAAGATATTGAAAGACCCGTTTTGTTCGCTCAGATAATAGAAATCCCGGTTGTTGCTGTCAAAAACCGGGTCACGGTCTTCACCTTTGAAACGGGTAAGCTGGGTGTATTTTTTTTCATTGAAGTCATACAACCAGATATCTCTTGCTATAGCAGAAGTATGGTGTTTCCGCCATTCGTTTTCGTAACCTTTGATGTCTTCAAAAATGATTTTATCACCGCTTTGGGTCGGGCAGACCTGTAATGCAGGCGTGGGTAATAGCATCTGTGCTTTTCCACCGGAAACCGGTACAGCATATAGCTCTCCCATCAGGGAAACCGGAAATTGGGCATTGGTCGCAAGATCCTGACGGAAAGCAGAAAAGATAACATCACTGTCAGTCGCCGTAAAATTAGCAGGGATCTCTTTGTTCGAATGGAATGTCAGCCGTTTGGCCTCACCACCGGAGGAAGCCATTACATATATGTCAAAATTCCCGGACCGGTCCGATGCAAAAGCAATTTTTTTACCATTGTGGCCCCAAACAGGCGAATATTCGTACGATTCGGTAAGGGTTAAAGGTGTAGCAGTACCTCCCGCTGAGGGAACCGCCCACACATCTCCTTTATAACAAAAAAGGATGGTCTTCCCATCCGGTGAAATAGTGCTGTACCTCAGCCAAAGCGGATGATCCTGCGCGGGAAGCAGGATAGTCAACAGGTAAAAAAAAGAAAAAGCCAAAAGTTTATCCATTTTTTTAAGTCCTTAAATCCGCGACGAAGTTATGAACAAAAGCCGTCAAAACATTGTGTAT